>DATATI010000047.1 GCA_036268875.1 Polyangia bacterium
CAGAACGATTACCCGCCGCGCCTACGGCTTTCACAACGCCGGCAACCTCATCGCCTTCATCTTCCTCTGTTGCACCGGGCTCATCCTCCGTCCCGTCTTCAAGACGCCCGTTTCACACCCACTCGAATGTTAGGAGAGCCCGATTTTCTGATGCGGGCCTTGCAGCGAAACGGATTCGCCAACATCGGGACCTCGCGCGCGAGCGACGACGGATTGACACTGAACGACGCGTACATTCTGTCCGTCGTGCGCTGCGCGCCGCCCGACAACAAACCGCTGCCCGAAGAGATCGCCCGCTGCCGCCCGCACCTGACCGCCGAGCTGGCGGCGCTGCCGCGCCTGCAGGTGGTGGTGGCGCTGGGCAAGATCGGTTTCGATGGCTACCTCGCGCACCTGGCGGAGTCATTTTCGCGCGCGCGGGTGCGACCGCGGCCGGCCTTCGCCCATGGCTGCCAGGTGGTATTGCCCGTGGGGCCGCCCGTGCTGCTGGGCGCGTATCATCCCAGCCGGCAGAACACCAACACCGGCAAGCTGACGCCGGCCATGCTGGAAACAGTGTTCCGGCGCGCGCGAAGCATCATAGACTCGGCGCCGTAATCATGCCGCTGCACCTGCCCGACGATCCGAAGCCGTGGACCGTCCTCACCAGCGAATACCTCTCGCGCAAGTTCTGGTACACGGTGCGCGTCGAACGCGTCGAGCTGCCGAACGGCACGATCATCCCCGAGTACTGGGTGCAGGAATATGTCCCCTGGGTGAACGTGGTGGCGGTGACCACCGACGGGAACGTGCTGCTCTTGCGCCAGTACCGCCACGGCATCGGCCAGGTGCACTATGAAATCCCCGCCGGCACCACCGACCCGGGCGAGACGTCGATGGAGGCGGCCGCGCGCCGCGAGCTTCTGGAAGAAACCGGTTACGGCGGGGGGCGCTGGTCGCCTTTGATGACGTTGTCGGCCAACCCGGCCCTGACCACCAATCTCACGTACACGTTCCTGGCCGAAGAGGTGGTCCCGATAGCGGCGCCCGATCCGGGGGCCAGCGAGGATCTCCGCCTGCACCCCACACCCGTCGGTGAGGTCGAGGCGCTGATCGACAGCGGCGAGATGATCCAGTCGCTGCACGTCGCCCCGCTGACCAAGTTCCTGCTGCGCTGGCGCACCGGACGCATCAAGGTCGGCGGCGCGCCATGATGCCCGACGAGATCATCGGCCTTCTGCGCTCGAAGATCACCTTGAAGTGGCCCGACGGCCACGAGACGGTCTACCCCGCGCGGCAATTGCGCCTGCGCTGCCGCTGCGCGATGTGCATCGAAGAAACCTCCGGCCGCCCCCTGCTGGATCCGGCCACCGTCGCCGACACCGTGCGCGCCAAAGGCATCGGCCTGGTCGGTCAATACGCCATCAGCATCGACTGGAGCGACGGCCACAACACCGGCATCTACAGTTTCCGCGATCTGCGCGCCAACTGTCCCTGCGCTGCCTGCGCCGCCGAACGCGGTTAGCTGGCCCGGGCAGCGGCACCGGCGCGACGAGATGTCCGGTGAATTTGTTCCCCGAAGGGACATTCCCTTCGCTGCCGGATCGCGAATCCAACAAAAACACAGATCACCACCCTCCAATGACACGACCACTGTCATTGAACGCGCAAATGATCGTTCTGGAGTCAACGGCGGCATCTTTCAAAATCCTTCAGTGAAATTTGCGGCATTTCCCAATTAATTTCTTCTTTCATTGTTTCGTTTACTGACTGTTTGTTCATTGTTGACTTGGATCAACTGAACGCGTTCCTATCGCGTTCATGAAAACACCCCCGGGTTTCCTTTCGCGCATCTTCTTCGCGGCGCTCATGACCCTGACGTTTGCCTGTAGCAGCAGCGGCGGCAAATCGGGCGGCAGCGGGGGCAGCGGCGGCAGCGGCGGCAGCGACGACGATGGCGGATCCGCGACCTGCGGCGCGCCCGGCCAACCGTGCTGCGGCGGCAACGCCTGCAACGAAAGCGGTTGCTGTGTTCCCATGGCTTCGACCACCGGGGGCGGCACGATGCGGGCCTGTGTCGGCGTCGGCCAGACCTGTTCGGGGATGGGACTCACCGGAATGTGCAAGGCCGGGGAGTGCAGCAACAGCGCCGGTAAGCCGTGCGGCGGCATCAACGGTCTTTGTTGCGGCGGCGTGATCGCTGACTCCGACGGCGGTTCCGGATCCAGCAATCAGTTCTGCACCGCCAGCGGCACGGCCTGCGATCTGGGATTCTGCCGGGTCTGTGGCGGCGAAAAACAGGGCTGTTGCCAGGGCAACGGAACCAACCAGTGCAAATCGGGTTTGTTCTGTATCGGCACCGTCACCGCCGACGGCGGCGCGGGCGACGATCAATGTCTTCCTTGCGGCGCCAAAGGACAGCGTTGCTGCAGCAACGATCCGGCGTGCAACACCGGACTTGGTTGCGCCGACCCGCCCGGCGATAACAACAGCATGTGCTCTGAGACCTGCGGCGCCTCGGGCGCGGCTTGCTGCGAAGGCGGCAATTGCCAGACCGGCCTGGTTTGCGGCGGCCAGGCGGACGGCGGCGGTGGCGGAACCTGCGGTCCGTGCGGCGGCGACGGCCAGCCTTGCTGCGACACCGGAAACGACTGCACCACCGGTCTAAGCTGCGTGCTTTCCGGGGCGGGCAATAAATGCTCGGCCTGTGGCGGCTCGGGCCAGCCTTGCTGTGGCACCGGCAACAATGGCAGCTGCACGGCAGGCCTCGGCTGCGCCGGCCGCGACGACAACGCCGGAACGCCGGGCATGTGTGGCGCCTGCGGCGCCCAAGGACAGCCGTGCTGCTCGACGGCGGGCGCGGACGCCGGCACCGTCACTCAGTGCATGACGGATCTGTCGTGTCTGGTTTCGGCCACCGGCCGCCAGTGTGGCGCGTGCGGCGGTTCGGGACAGCCCTGCTGCGGCACCGGCAACAACGGCACCTGCAGCGCAGGTTTCGCGTGTGGTGGCCGTGACAGCGGAATGGGTCTGCCGGGAATGTGCGCCGCCTGCGGCGATACCGGCCAGCTGTGTTGCCCGAACGGCGGAGGCGCTGACGGGGGCACGTCGCCCTGCCTGACCGGCTTCTCGTGCTTGCTGACGGCCACCACCAATCAGTGCGGGGCCTGCGGCGCTTCGGGCCAGCCCTGCTGCGGCACCGGCAATAATGGCTCGTGTACGACTGGCCTCGCCTGCACCGGGCGAATGGCCAGCACGCGCTTGCCGGGCAGCTGCGCACCGTGCGGCGCCGTCGGCCAAGCCTGCTGCCCGGGCGGCGCGGCCACGGCGTGCACGGCCGGGTTGGCCTGCCAGAACATGGTGTGCGCGACGATCGCCGACGGCGGCGTCGTCGACACCGAGCCCCCGACTGACATGGCGACCAGCCAGTAACGTTCCGAGCGAAGCCGGTGGCACGCGCGCCGGCTTCGCTCTCGCGCCGGGAGTGGGGCTCGGTCTAGAGCCAGAGACGGGGTTCTTACGCGACCGTCTCAGCGACAGGCCCCGCCCACGCGAAGCCGGCGCACGCCCCAAGCTCAGGGCCCGAGCAACCCGGCGATCGTTCCAGTCATGAAGGTCGCCAGCGACCCGGCCAGGATCGACCGCGGCCCCAGCCGCGCCAGATCTGAGCGCCGCTCCGGCACCATCGATCCCAAGCCGCCGAGAACAATCGCCAGCGATCCAAAGTTGGCGAACCCGCACAGCGCGAAGCTGGCGATGCGCAGGCTCTTGGCCGCCAGCGCTGGAGCGTGGGTGATCATCATCTGATAGGCGAGGAACTCGTTGAGGATGGTCTTGGTCCCGAGCAGCGTGCCGACGAACGGCGCGTCCGGCCACGGCACGCCCATGCAGTAGGCCAGCGGCGTCAGGGGCAAGCCCAAGATCCTGCCCAGCGTCCACTCGGCGTGGCCGAACAGGTTGCCGACGGCGGAGACGCCTTTGTCCACCATCGTCACCAACGCCACGAAAGCGATCAGCATGGCGCCCACGTTCAGCGCCAGCTGCAGGCCTTCGCCGGCGCCGCGGGCGGCGGCGTCGAAGATGTTCACGTCGACGCGCGGGATGATCACCTTCGTCGCCGATGAGGTCTCGGGCGTACCGGACTCGGGGATCATGATCTTGGCGATCATCACGCCGGCCGGCGCGCTCATGAACGACGCGGTCACCAGGTAGCCGGCGTCGACGCCCATCGCGACGTAAGCCAGAAGCACGCTGCCGGCGATGGTGGCCATGCCGGCGGTCAGCACCGCGAACAGCTCGCTCTCGGTCATGCGGGCGATATAGGGGCGCACCAGCAGCGGCGCCTCTGTCATGCCCAGAAAAATATCGCCCACTGTCGACAGCGCCTCGGCGCCCGAGATGCCCATCGTGCGCGATAACAACCGCGCCATCACCGTCACCACCCGCTGCATGATCCCGAGGTGGTAAAGAACGGCCATCAGGCTGGCGACGAAGATGATCAGCGGCAGCACCCGCACCGCCAGCACGAACCCCACCAACACCGGCCGCAGGCCGTCCTTGGTCGGCGTGTGCACCACCGTCTGACTGGGCCAGTCGCCGAACACGAACCGGATCCCCGCATCGGCGAAGCCGACAAAATCGTTGGCCAGATCGTTGGCCGTCTCGAACAGCCGGGCGCCCACCGGCGTGCGCAAGGCGAACAGCGCGATGGCGATCTGCAGGCCGAACCCCCACAGCAAGATGCGCGGCCGCAGGGCCCGCCGCCGGTTCTTCGACGTCACGAAGGCGATGCCCAGCAAGATGACGATCCCGACGAGGCCGATCAATCCAGCTCCAGCGCCGGCTTGTGAAAGCGCGCCCGCAGCCGGTTGATCGCTTTGCGCAGCGTCGGCCGGCGGATGCACCACAATTCGATGCGCTGCTTGCCCGGAAAATTGATCAGCGTCAGCCCGATGACCATCACCAGCAGGCCCTGCCCTGGCACGCCCGGCAGGGCCATGATGATCCCTAGCAGCAAGAGCAGCACGCCGAGAAGATTTTTGCCGGCGATTCCCAGCCAGCGCACCAGCGCGTGCCGGTGCTGCAGGAAACGCGCGTCGTGATCGGCCTTGAAGCGATCGGGCGCCCAGTTGACGACGATGGCGGTGGCCAGCGCGGCGCTGCCGATGGCCAGGCCCAGCGAGATGATCCCCGCCCAAACCCAACCGACGCCGTGAAGCAGCCCCTTGATTCGATCGGCGATCTCACCCACGCCGCGCGCCCCGCCCGTTCAGCATCGACGGTCACTCTTCCACGGCCGGGGTGCAGTTTCCAGTGACCGAGGGCAAATCGCGCTAACCTTTCGGGGCCATCGCCACCACCGACCTGCAGGTTCAGTTTTTTTCCAGCATCAGCGAGATCCCGGCCGCCGAATGGGACGCGCTGGCCGGCGACGACAACCCATTTGTCGAACACGCCTTTCTTTCGGCGCTGGAAGAATCCGAAAGTGTCGGCGCCGACGCCGGCTGCCTGCCGATGTTCGTGGGCGTGCGGGCCCAGGCGGGCGCGCCGCTTTTGGGTGCGGTGCCGCTTTATCTCAAGACCAACAGCTACGGCGAGTTCATCTTCGACTGGTCGTGGGCGGGTGCCGCCCACCGCGCCGGGCTGCCGTACTACCCGAAATTGGTCGCGGCGGTGCCGTTCACGCCGGTGACTGGCCGTCGCCTGCTGGTGGCGCCGAACCTCGGCGCGGAGGCCGCCGCGCGCGTGACCGCCCGGTTGATCAGCGGCCTGCGCCAGGCCGCCGACGAAACCGACGCCTCGTCGGTGCACGTGCTGTTCTGTTCCGATGAAGAAGGGCGGGCGCTGGGCCGGCATCGTTACCTGCCGCGGCTGAGCATGCAGTTTCACTGGCACAACCGCCCCGGCCGCCCGTTCGAAGGCTTCGACGATTATCTGACCACCTTTCGTTCGCGCAACCGCAAGCAGGTGCGCAAGGAACGGTTGATCGCCGCCAGCCACGGCCTGACCCTGCGCACCGCCTCCGGGCCCGAGCTCGACGATCGCGACTGGGCGGCGCTGTATCATTTCTATACGGCGAACGTCGATCGCCACGGCGGCAACGCCTACCTGACGCCGGCCTTCTTCGAGATCGTGCGCGCCAAGCTGCCGCAGCGGATGGTGGCCACGCTGGCCTACCGCGGGAAAAAACCGATCGCCGGCACGGTGAACTTCGAGAAAGGCCGCCATCTTTACGGCCGTTACTGGGGCTGCCTCGAAGATCAGCCCATGCTGCACTTCGAGCTTTGTTACTACCGTTTGATCGACCGGGCCATCGAACGGCAGTACACGCTGTTCGAGGCCGGCGCCCAGGGCGAGCACAAGTTGAAGCGCGGGCTGGTCCCGTCGTTCACGCACAGCGCGCACTGGATTCGCCATCCCGGGCTGGCGACGGCGATCGAACACTTCATTCGTTCGGAACGCGCCGCCGTCGAGGAGCAGGCCCTGCTTTACGCCGAGCACGCCCCCTTCCACGCCGCCGACGAAGGGAGCGACGGCGATCACCAGACGCCGAAAAACCCGGACCAAGAATAGCTTTCGTCAGCAACCGCGGCGATCGCGCGCCGAAAAGCCTCCGTCCCCAAACACCATCACGGAGGCTGCCATGAAGATGTTCGCTTCGACGCTCGCTGTTGCTCGCGGTTTGGTTTCTTTGCCGGTGCGCTGGGCGCTGGCGGTTTTGATCGCCGGCGCTGCCAGCGGCGGGTGTGAAGGCGCCGTCGCCGACAGTGCCGGCGCTGCTGGTTCACCCGATCAACTGGGTCAGGTTTCGATCAGCCTGTCGGTGACGCCCACCGACATCCTTTGTTTGCGGGTCACCGGCGACGGACCCGACCGCAGCGTCGTGCGCGACGTTGACCTGCCCGCCGCCGGCGATCCGATCAGCGCCACGCTGACCGGAATTCCTCTCGGCCCGGTGACGTTCACCGGACAGGCCTTCAGCGCCGCCTGCTCTGACGTGACCGCATCCACGGTCGCCGATTGGATCAGCGATCCAACCACTGTGTCGGTGTCTCTTTCGCACATCGCGGCCGTGGCGCTGACCCTGCATCGCAACGGCCGGGCCAAGGTGACCATCGACTTTTCCGACGAGCCGCTGTGCTCGGCCGCCGGCGCGGCCTGCCTGTCGTCGTCAACTTGTTGCTCGCATTCGTGCAGCAAGGGCATTTGCGCCGGCCCGGCCGACGGCGGAATGGACAGTAACCCCGACGGAAATTGACCGACCCTGCCTTGCACGGGCGGCCCACCGTCGGTATGGTCACCGAAATCGCGAGGCCGCCGACATCACTCATAAGCCGGCGGCACCCGATCTCTCAATCTCATTTCGAGGAGGCTGCCGATGAGTTCGTCTGGCAAGAAGCTGGGTTGGTCGTTGATCGCTGGACTGTGTTTGTTGCTGTCCGGCCGTGCGTTCGCGGCGCCGAATCCCACGTCGTGCATCAATGACGTCGACTGTATGGCGACGCCGACTTGTGGCGGCGAAGTCTGCGATTTCACCGGGACCGGAAAGTGCATAGCCGCGGATGCCACGAAGCACCCCATGGATGGCTGGTGCACGTCGTCCCACGGCGACGACGATTGCAAATGCAAGGGACAGGGCGCCAAGTGCGTAGGCTTCTACTGCACCTTCACGCTCCCCTCGCAAGCACCGGCCGGCACGGGCGGTGCCAGCGCGGGCACGGGCGGCAGCAGCGCCGGCACCGGCGGTACCTCGGGTAGCACTGATGGTGGGACCAGCAGTTCCGGCAGCAGCGGCTGTTCCGTGGCCGGTGGTGCCCCGGCAGGCCTGTCGCTGATCGCCGGCTTGGGCCTGATCGGGTTCGCCGTCCGTCGTCGCTCGCGTCGTCGCTAGACAACGTCGGCAGCCTCCCCCGTTCGTTGCGTACGCGCCGCGCCGGTTTTCAGCCGGACGCGGCGC
>DATATI010000048.1 GCA_036268875.1 Polyangia bacterium
ACTCTCCCCACCCTGCCGTGGCAGGCCAGCTTCGGCCGGATATCGGGACCCGCCCCGGAGCTCGGCGCTGATACGGACACCGTCCTCAGAGAGGTGCTCGAGCTCTCACCGAAGGACATCGCCGCGCTGCACAGATCGGGCGCAATCGGATAGGCGCTCATTCAGAGCTCAGGAAAGCGCGCGCAGATCCGTCCGCAGCCGATCTGGGGCGGACCCAGCCAACAGACACTCGATCTCTGCGTGGGTTCGCCGCCACGCTGGAACGGCGTCACACAGCAGAGCCCGGCCGGCCGGCGTCAACGTCAGGCGGCGCGTGCGTTTGTCGGCGTTGTCGGCCGCCACCGTCACAAAGCCCCGGCGTTCGAGCGGTTTCAGATTCGCGGTCAAGGTCGTGCGGTCCATTGCCAGCAAGCTCGCCACATCGCCGATGCTCGCTGCTTCCGGGCGGTTGAGCGACATCAGCAGCGAGAATTGGCCGCTGGTCAGCCCCAGCGGTCGCAGCGCCGCATCGAAGCGTCGCGCCACCGCCCGCGCCGCCCGCTGCAAGTGCAGGCACAGACAGGTATCGCGCACCTCTAGGGTGATCTCGAAAGGCAGATCATCGCACTTTGACATCACCTACAAATGTTGATATCAACGTGACGCTTCAAGACCAAGGATTGTCATGGCGACAGTGTCATTCACCTCGGCGTTGCAACGGTTTCTGCCCGCACCTCCGGCGGAAGCGGAAGGCGGGACGGTCGGCGCCGCGCTCGCCGCGGTGTTTGCCTCTCGCCCGGCGCTGCGCGGCTATGTGCTCGACGATCAAGGCGCCCTGCGGCGGCACGTCGCCGTCTATGTCAACGGCCAGCCGGTGCACGACCGCATCCGACTGACCGACCCGGTCGGCACTCATGACGAGATTTACGTTTTTCAAGCGTTATCAGGTGGCTAACGGAGGGGAAGAATGGCGAATCGGCTGCATGTCGGGACCCGCAAAGGTCTCTTCGAGCTAGCGCGCGACAACGGTGTCTGGGAAATTGTCGATACGCAGTTCCTCGGTGATCCGGTCTCCGCGGTGCTGGCGGACGCCGACGGCTCGATCTGGGCCGCACTCGATCTCGGCCATTTCGGCGCCAAGCTGTGGCGCCGCGACTGCGACGGCGCGTGGCGCGAGCTGGCGGTCCCGGTTTTTCCGCCGAAACCGGACGACGCCGAAGAAGATCCGCATCCCTGGTCGCTCGGCAAGATCTGGGTGTTGGAGCCGGGCGGGGCAGCCGGACGCCTGTGGGCGGGCACAATGCCGGGCGGACTCTTCCGCTCCGACGACGGCGGCGCGTCCTGGTCGCTGAACGAGACGTTGTGGCACATGCCGGAGCGCCGGCAGTGGGCGGGCGTTGCCGGCGGCGAGCAGCCCGGGATCAACTCGGTGCTGATCGATCCGCGCAACCCGTCCGACATCCGCATCGGCGTATCGACCGCGGGCGTATGGGCCAGCACCGACGCTGGGGGCTCGTGGCGCCTGATCAACCGGGGCATGCATGCCGAGTACATGCCGCCGGAGCAGCGCGACAATCCGATCGTCCAGGACGTCCACCGGCTGGCGCGCTGCGCCGCGCATCCCGAGATCGTGTGGTGCCAGCACCACAACGGGGTCTTCCGCTCTGAAGACGCCGGAGCGACATGGCGCGAGGTGACGGCAATCCGCCCGTCGAAGTTCGGCTTTGCCGTCGCCGCGCACCCTACCGACTCGGACATCGCCTGGTTCATCCCCGCGATCAAGGACGAGCGGCGCGTGCCGGTGGATGGCAAGGTCGTAGTCGCCCGCACCCGCGACGGCGGCCGCAGCTTCGAGGTGCTGCAGCAGGGCCTGCCGCAGCATCACGCCTATGATCTGGTGTGGCGCCACGGCTTGGCGGTCGACGAGAGCGGCGAGCGGCTCGCCTTCGGCTCGACCAGCGGCGGTTTGTGGATCTCGGAGGATGGCGGTGATTCGTGGACGATGCCGCAGGTGCGGCTGCCCCCGGTCGCCGTCGTGCGCTTCGCGTGACAGCCGAAGGAGGACAGGTCGATGCGATTTATGATGTTGGTCAAGGCCAGCAAGAATTCCGAAGCCGGCATGATGCCGGACGACAGCCTGATTGCTGCGATGACGAAGTATAACGAGGAGATGGCAAAGGCTGGAATTCTGCTTGATCTTGCCGGTCTGCAGCCCAGCTCGAAGGGGACACGCATCAAATTCGTCGCCGGGAAACCCACCGTCGTCGACGGTCCGTTCGCCGAGACGAAGGAGCTGATCGCCGGCTATTGGCTGATCCAGGTCAAGTCGAAGGAAGAAGCGGTCGACTGGGCCAAGCGCG
>DATATI010000049.1 GCA_036268875.1 Polyangia bacterium
CCGCCGTGGCGCAGGGGTCGCTCAAGGGGCGGCTCGCCGTCCCGACGTAGAGAACGGAGTATCCATTCTGGACCATCAGCTCGTATTCGGATTGCCCGTCGGCGTCGAGGTTGACCTTGTTCGCGGCCGCCGTCGCCGGCACGGTGTCGAAGCCGAAGCCATAGTGCCTGGTGGTGTCGAAGGCGCCGCCGTCGTCTTTCGACTTGATGCCGGCGAACGGCTGCGCGCGCTCGGGCGCGCCGCCTTCGCCGGTGAGCGAACCGCCCAGGTGCAGGTCTGTGGCCCAGGGCCCGTCGGCGTGGGCGACCTCGGCGCCGTGCTTGGACTGGTCTGCGGGGACCATGTCGGGACCGTCCCAGAGCCTGACGTGATCGACGACGACGATCTCGTGATCGAGGTGGAGGATCCATCCGTCGACGAGGAATGTGTCGTCTCCCGAGGCGGGCGGGAAGTCGTACCCCGTCACCGCGAGCGCTTCGCCTGAAGCCGTCAGGTAGATCCCGCCCGGGCCCGGATCGTCCGTGGTCACGTTCATGACTTGAGCAGGGTTTCCACCACCCGAGCAGCCGGCGGCGACCAGCAGCGCCACGCCGGCGAGCAGCGTCGTGTCGTGAGGTTCCGTTCGTCGTCTCCGCATGCGCGTCTTCCTTTCGATTGGTCAGGGACTGATCCACGAGAACCGGTAGGCGTCCGGCGAGGCGCTGGTCACCGCCATGAAGAAGGCGCGGCCCGCCGCAATGTCGGGGCTGGTGCCGGCGCTCGCGTCGGGGATCGCCAGCGTCACGCCGTCCGCGCCGGGGAGCAGCGTCGAGAACGCCACGTCCCCGAGCCACGAGGCCGGATTGATCTCGAGGAGAAGGTGGCCGGCCGGCGAGGGATGAACATCGACCGGGATCGGGGCGACGATCCTCTCCTTGCAGATCGGGTTGGTCCCGGGCGCCGCCGGGTTCGCGGGCGGCACGAGCCGGTTCTGCCCGATGGTGATCGCGCCGGTGAATGGATATGCGTTGCCGTCCTTCGTCGCTGTGCCCGCGACCGAGACCACGGCGGTGCCGCTGGTGACGACATTGATATCGCCGTCCACCAGCCACACCTCCGCGCTCTGGTCCGCGTCCGTGGTCGCCGTGCCGGGGAACGAGAACGGCTGCGGCGCGCTCGACAGCACGTCGACGTCGACAGAGCCGGGGACCTGGAGCCCGTACGTCGTGTCGCCGACGCAGCTCGCGTTGGCGGAGCCGGGGTTCGCTTGCCCGAGGCGAAGGTAGACGGCGCCCACGTGCATGCGCGCCGTCGTGAGGCGGACATGGTAGCCGAGGCCGGTGTCCAGCTCCATCGCGCCGTCGACGCCAGCGATGCCGCTCGCGTAGGCGGTGAAGGTGACGATCTCGCCGCCCGTCTGACCACCGCACGCTGGCAACGCCAGCGCCATCACGACCAACGCGACAGCCGTTTTCAAGACGCGCCCCCGAAAGTGCCGGACAGCGACACGAACACCCCCCGCGGCGCGCCGGCGGTGAAGTGGCGGGCCGGGATCAGTGTCGGCTCGGGAGCGCAGCCGAAGTCAGAGGCGTAGTTGAATTCGCCCAACCGATAGCGGCGGTCGAAGAGGTTGGTCACCGCGAGCGAGATCTCCCAGCCGCCCATGGCAACCGATGCGGTCGCGTCGACGACCGAGATGACATCGCTCTGCTGGTTGTAGGGGAGCGCGCGGCGGCCCACGTACGTCCATCCGACGCCCAGCGATGTACGGAAAGGCCGGCCGGCGGCGTTCCAGGGCAGCTCCCGGAAGAGCGCGCCGTCCTCACGAAAGACCAGCGTGGGGACGTACGAGATCTGATGGTGCGTATCGTCGAACGTCGGCCGGACCAGCGTCAGGTTCGCCGCCTCATCGAAGAACGATCCGAGCAGGCGCAAAGCGGCCGCCCATCCGAGGCGCGTGGTGCCGTTGGCGAGGACATTGCTCCCGGTGGTCTGGCTGAAGACGAGATCGTGGTCGACCTTGGTCGCGAAGAAGATCGATCGCGCAGAGACGTCCACACCGCGAAAGTTGCTGGTGTAGGTAACGCCCCCCTCGTAGGCGCGCACGCTGGCGAACGGCGTGGCGAGATCCTGCGGGATGTACGCGGGGTCGATCGAGCGGACGCCCTCGCCGTAGCTCAGGGAGAGGTTGAAATGCCGGATCGGTCCGATGGTCGCCGTCACCCGCGGCATCAGCTTGACGGCCCCGGTGGACGAGCGCTGGACGGGCTCGCGGTGGGCGCCGAGCTGCATCTGGTCGTGGCAGGACTCGTTGGTCGGCGGACGGCTGCGCGACGGGTTGTCGAAGTCTCCCTGCGCAGCGCAGAGATTGAGAACGTCATAAGAGAAGGTGTCGACGCGGGCGCCGCCGCGGAGGGTGAGCCAGCGCCAGGGCCGGAGAGAGGCATCCGCGTAGAGACCGACGTCGGTGATGGTCGACTGGAGCGCTGTCTCCACCTTGTAGGGGATGTTGCCGGGGACGGTATCCCGGTACTGCGTTCCGTTGATCAGATCAAGGCGGGCGAGGTAGCCGACGTCGATCGATTGCCGCAGACCGCGCACGAGCGTCGACCAGCGCGCGAGGCCCGGCCCGCCGAGCGTCCACGCGCCGTCGCTCATGTCGATGAGATCGCCGCGCTGGCCGTGGAGAGTGTCGAGCTCGTTCTGGGTGTCGGTGCGCAAGCCGGTGATGTCCTCCCGGAGCCGCACGTCGCGCCGGATGAGGAACAGGCTCTGCTGGAGCGCCGACCATTCAGCCGGCCGGTCGTAGGTCAGGTACGCGGAGAAGCGGGACGCGTCCCCGCCCTGGAGAGGATCCTCGGTGCCGAAGAAGCCGACCCGCCCCGATTGCCAGTCGTCCTGCCGGACCACGCCCGCCGCCTGAAAGTGCGTTGCGTACGCTTGGCCGCCGACACGCAGGCTCGCGCCCGAGGGAAGACCGATCTCGTACTGAGCCATCGCCGATGTCCGGGTGGCGGCGCGGTTGACGCCGAAGCCGTCGGTCCGGTAGGCATCAACGCCCCCGAAGGTGCCCGGCGAGGCGCCGGCGGGCCCCCAGAGAAGCAGCACCCGCCGGGTGTTCCAGCTTCCGTAGGTCGCCTTCGCCGTTGTGCCCCGCGCCTCGAGGCCGAGGTGGTAGTCGGCGCTGCCCGCGACGGCGTAGTTGCCCTGGTATGGCGAGAACGGACCTTCCGTCACGCGCAGCCCGAGGATCAGCTCCGGGATGATGAAGTGGGTATCGGCGTAGCCGTTGCCGTGGACGTTGCCGCTGTCGTTGATCGGCACGCCGTCGGCGCTGAAGGACCGCGCGCAGGACACGGGGCTGCGGATCTCGGGGCGGTGGGCACGGTTCTTCAGATCGATGTGTTTCTGCCGGCGGTCGTCGGTGCCAGCCAACTGCAGATCTCGGTCTCCATCCCGGGAGCGAACATCAACAACCTCTACTTGAACAATGGCCAGCCCGTGGTGTTCAAGGGCCTTCCCGCTGGCTGGAACACCCTCTCGTTCACGATTCCGGCGAACATCGAGACCGCGCTGCTGGATGATTTCGCTGGGGCGCAATGGTTCCTCAACGTCTACCGGGACACGTGTGCAGCGCCGATCGGGTTCGACAACCTGCGCTTCGGCGGCAAGCTGACGTCAAGGTCGATCTTCCACATCCGGCCTAGCCAGACGTATACCGTCGACAATGGAGCGCTGTTCGGCTTCGACAACCTCAACGACTGGACGCCGAGCATCGGTACGAAGTCAGCCGCCGCGCAGTTCATCCAGGGCACCGGCGCCTTGGCCGTCCCCGCCGGAGGGTGGAACCCCATCGTCAGCCGATCGTTCAGCAAAGCCGAATGGGGCAAACCAACCTCGTCGATCAACCTCGACGTCTATAT
Source organism: Polyangia bacterium (assembly GCA_036268875.1). Lineage (GTDB taxonomy): Bacteria > Myxococcota_A > Polyangia > Fen-1088 > Fen-1088 > DATKEU01. Next base: position 3,903 of record DATATI010000049.1, read on the forward strand.
TCCGGGTCCACAGAGCAGCCACGACTGGTATGGCCAAGTTGAGCTGGACTGGGAATGCCAGCATTTCTCGAAGACGACACTGGGCATCGATCCGCTGACCTACGGCTTCCTGAACGAGTACAACACTTTGCGATTCACGGTGCCGGCCAACCTGGTTTCGTTCCTGAAGTCGGCGGCGGCCACCGAGACCTGTCGGGCGACGGTCGTGGCCAATTTGAATCCTGGCGGCAGCTTGTTCCTGGACAACATGGGGTTCATCCAGTGAGCCGACGGTGAGAGGCCAGGAGGGATAGGGTGGCGCGAAAACGTATAAATGTCTTTTTGATTTTGGCGGCCGCCACACTGGGAATCGCTGGGATCATGATTTGGAAGGTGTTCCGCGCTCGTTCCTCGGCGGAGCAACCCTACGTCGGAAAGTGGAGGTTCATCAGCGGGCAGGTCAAGGCGGGGGCGGGCTTTCCGCTTACAGAGAAGGTGGCGTCGGACGGGACGACGACGAAGCCATTGGCGGGCAACCTGGCCGTCGTCGAAGAGCGCGACGGCGTGCTCTGGTACCTCGGTGACGACCGAAGTTGCTCGTATGAGTTACGCGTCGGTGGCGGAAAGGCCGAGGTGTTTCCTGGCGGCAAGGTCAAGTGCGAAACGACGGCGCCGGACGGTGGGGGGGCCAAGCGACCGACGAGCGTGCGAATGTCGATGGTGATTGACGCCCAGAATCAGGCGCACATTGCTGGCCAGGCTCAGGCTACAATCGATTTCAAAGGCCAGCGACGGGATCTGGCCTTCACTTATGACGGCATTGCCGTTCGCGACATGCCTCCAGCCAGGTGAAATGGAATGAGATCGACGATCAGAACATTCGCCAGTTTCGTGTTCGTGGCTTTGCTGACGGGTTGCGGAGGACACGACGCGGGTGGTGATGGCGGGGACGCGGTCATGTCGTGCTCCTCCTTCGACCAGACTCGGCCGCTCGTCCAGGTGAAGGGAGGCGACCTGCAGGCTGTTTGCGACTGTGGGGCATCGTTCGGGGGAGGCTACGGCCAAAGCAAGTCCTGCGATGGCGGGAGTGTCGTGAAGACACCGGCCGATCAGCCTGCCTGCGTCGCGCGCTTTGAGAGCATCAAATCGACCTGCACCGCTACCGTCGCCGACGCGCTGAACTGCGCCAAGGAAGCGCAGCAGTGCAATTTCACGGGACCCGCATGCCAGGCGCTGACGGCGTGCTACTCCGCCGACGGCGGCGCATAGTCGTCGGACGTGTAAGGTCCGGGGCAACCTGCGATCGGATGAGCCATGCTGATGCGCGCGACGTTCGGAGAACCGGTAGCGGGAATGGCAGGAATGCTCGCAGTGGTCCTGGTCTGTGCTTGCAGCTCATGCGGATCTCAACAGGCGACCAAGCCGCCGCCGATTCCGATGCCGACCGGAAGCCTGACCGATGTCGAGGGGAACGTCTACCCGACGATCAAGATCGGTCAGCAGGAGTGGATGGTCAAGAACCTGAAGACCGTGACGTACAACGACGGGACGCCGATACCAAACGTTACGGACGGGCCCACGTGGTCGACTCTCGCCTCGGACGCCTATAGCTGGTACGACAACGCCGTCGGCAACAAAGACGTCTACGGTGCCTTGTACAACTGGTACGCCGTCAATACGAAGAAGCTTTGTCCCACGGGTTGGTCGATGCCGTCCAACGGAAGCTGGAGCACCCTGGTGACCGCGGTGGGTGGGGACTCCGTCGCGGGCGGGCGCACGAAGGAGGTCGGGACGACCCTCTGGCAGCCGCCAAACACCGGTGCTACGAATCAATCGGGATTCTCGGCGCGTCCGGCAGGATTTCGGAACGTCGCCGGCTCATTCGATGAGAAGGGTCAGAATGGTATCTGGTGGTCCTCCGACCAGAAGATCGTCTCATTGCCGGGGACCGCGTATTTTTCGCACGTGACGTCCACGAGTTCGGCGCTGGTGAGCGCGACGAGCCCCTTTACGACCGGCTACTCGGTTCGCTGCTTCCGCAGCGCGAACTGAAGACAGCCGCCACGCCCGCGCGGTTTTGATCGCTACCGGATCGAGAACAGGTTTCGGTACCTGCTCGCGACCGTGTGAGCGGTCTGTGATCGCGGTCGAGCTGAGAACCGCCGCTCGTAGATCGCCAGCAACAGCTCGTCGTCCATGTCGCTCAGTCGCCGCGCCACTGCGTCAGCGCCGCGCAGCTGGGCCTCGGTCCGCCCGGGACGGCGCAGGCCATCATGGGAAGGGCGAGGAGAACAGAAAAAGGGAAGCGGACAGATCTCGCTGGCGTGGCTCCTGCGGCACAGCCCGTTGATCTTGCCGATCCCTGGTACCCCCCGGGTTGCCCATCTCGAAGAAAACGTGGCGGCCGCGACTTTGTAGCTGACACCGAAAGAAGTTCGAGAGTTGAACGCATCTGCCTGAGTTCCTGTCACCCGCCAGGGTGATGGGGCCACGTCTCGCCAGGGTCATGGGACCAGGTGACGGGCATCGAGGACCGAGAGATCAAATGCCACAAATCGCCGCCGCTGGGTAGCCCGGAAGCCCGCGGCAGCGGGCCGACGTCCGGTCTGATCAGCTTCGCCTGGGTGGTGCCCGCCGCCGCGGGTGCGCCGGAGGCTTCTTCACCGGAGCCGAAGGCGGAGGTCCCACGGTTTCAATGTTGGGCTTGAGCCGAGACCGATACGACTCGCCGTCGACCACCAGGTCGAAGGCGTTGTTCTTGAATCGGTCGACGGCGCTCTGGGCCAGTAGCGCATCGTCGAAGGTGGCGATCCATTCGGCCGTGTCGCGATTGCTGGTGACGACCGTCGAGAAACGGGCGTTCCTCTCGACGAAGAGCTGGTAGACGTCTCGACTCTCGTCCCTGGTCATGGGCTCTAACGCGAAATCATCGATTATCAGCACGTCGACCGTCGCGAGTTGGGTCATGAGCGCGTCTCGCGAGTTGTCCATTCGGCTTTGCTTGAGGACGCGCAGCAGCTCGTCGGCCCGCTGGAAGCGCACGTTGAATCCAGCGCGACAGCACAGGTGCCCCAGCGCGCTGGCCAGGAATGTCTTCCCCACGCCCACCGGTCCCAGGATCACCACGTTGCGGTGATCCTCGACGAAGCGGAGCGAGACCAGTTCGTTGAGCACGCGCCGATCGAGGGACATCCAGTACGCCGAGCGCCTCTATGCGGCCATCCGCGCCGCGAATTTCTCGCCGCTCTCGTTCCTCGCCTTCGGCAACGCCGTGAAGGACGGTGTGGATCTGCGGCGGATGCCGCGGATCGCGGTGGAGCCGTTCATGCGCGTTGTCGGAGATATGCTCGACCTTGAGGAGGCCGCGATGCAGGAGGACGTCATCGACGCCGACGTTCAGGCGGCGGGCATTCAGCCTCTGGGCGAGGCGCCAATAGCGTCCGCTCCGGTGGCGAGCGCCGCCAACGGCACCGGCGATACTTCTGTGCGAGACGAAGCGCCCGGCTCAGGCGGGGCGCTGCCGCGCACGAACGAGTAGCTGGTGGGCGGTTTCTGATCGCTCAGCTAGTCTGCAGGCTGACGATCACGTATTCACCGCCATCTACGACGATGAAGTACCCGGTGCTGAACGGTGCCTTCAGGAACGGAGCGGCGTCGAATTTCTGCCCGCGCACGGTCACGCTGTGGTCGTCAAAAGGTTGGATGGCTGCACGCACCGGCGGCGGCAGCCACGGCCGATTCGCCGTCGAAGAGATCCGATTGCCCGGTCGACTGGTCGCAGTCTTCGTGAGCTCAGCGGTCGCCGTAGGGGCCATTCTGAGGACTGCCACGAGCACGTAGTCCGTCGGGCCCAGACCGCCCGGTTGCCCGCGCGGTACGTCTTCGAACCAAACCTCGCTGGGCGAAATGGGCAGATTGATCAGCGCCTTGAGCTGGTCGACGCTTCTCGCGACCGAAGGGCCCGAATCATGCGGCTTCATTGTGGTTGTTCCTTGTCTGCATCCAATAGACGCGGCAGGCAGACAGATGACCAGTGCCAAAGCGATCGATGTCCAATGAAGGTGCCCCCGTCTCAAATTCGATTCCGCGCTCTGCGGTTGTCCTGAGGCTTGCGTTCGCGCTTCTCGGCGATTCGGGAGACAGCCGTCGGCTCGGCGGTGACTCCCGTCCACCGCAGAAAGCGCGTCAGCGTCGAGTAGTTCATGTACTGCTTGGCCAGGCCGGATACCTCGAATCGACCATTGGCCGCGTCCGGGATACCCGTCTTGATGTCCTCCGCGCCCGGATTGAAGTTGTAGCGATCTTCCGCGTGCAAGGTCATCGACGCGACGTACGTCGGTTGGCCGGCACTGCTTCCGACCGTGACGCTGCCGCTCAGCCAAATGAAATGCGCGCCAATGGCCTTTTGCCAGTTCTCCGTCGCGGGATAGGGGAACAGGTCACCGAGATCTGGGTCGTCGCTGCCGCAGGGGATCCCCGTGCCGGTCACCTGGAACATCAGCGGCGCACCTATGGGGCGCGCCTTTGCCAGTTCCTCCACGCCGCGTCGGAAATCGAGGATCGCGTTCTCGAGCGTCAGCTTTCCGGATTTGTCGCCGGCGACGTAGCGTTCGTACGAGAACGTCCGATCCGTTCCTTTCCCGGACAGGAAATGGCGATAGGCAGCGAGCGCGTCGGGAAGGTTGTTGTGGGGAATCAGAGGCACTCCCTGAGCGGCCTCCGCTCCTTCCAGCAGGGCTCCCCACTCGGCGTACTTGGCTCGATCCCCGGCCGTTGGTGCACGCGCCGGAAACTTCTCGAGGAACCCGTTGTCGTGATGGATCGGCGGGTGGAGCGCAGCGCCTACCGAATACGTCGCAACCGTCGCCATGGCCAGCCGAACGTTATCGGGAGAGGCGCTCGAAGGTCAACGGCAGAAGGGGACCTTCGAGCACTGCCGTCGCCGACACCCGGGTGGCGTAGCTGTGGCCGCGATCACGACGGAGGCGGCACGCAACTTCGGGAAGCGGCTGACGATACTCCGATTGTTCGATCAGAAGAGAGAGAGTCCCTTCTCCATGTCCATGCCTGAAACCTTTTCGCCCGGCTCGATCAGCGCGCCGACCGGACCGGCGGCTCCGAAGGCCCGCGAGGTGAAGGCGATGGGCCAGATCGCGATGGGCATCGGTCATGGGGGTCGGGCGACCCTGATGAATCAGATCTGCCGGGTCCTGAACATGCCGCCCGAAGGCTGGTCGACCGGACAGTCGCATCTCTTCGAGCGCGGCGACATCCGGCTCGCGGCGATGTTGGGTACCTTCACAAAGGATCACGTCGCCAAGGCTGCCGCCGAGAACCTGCAGCGAGCGGCGAGGGTCACCCAGGCGAATATCATGCTCGCCGCAGTCACGGCGGCGCGGGAGCACTCCGGTGCGTTGACGGCGACCGAACGCAGCCTGATCGACTCGTACCACGAGGGGGTCTGGATTTTCTCGGGGACCAAAAGAATCACCTTGGTCTCCCGGAATCGATCACGAGAGAGTGGAAGCCGATCGTGCCGTTCGTGAACCCTGAGTCGATGCACGTGGTTCATCCAGCGTGGATTCCCGTCGGCGACCAGATGGTGATCTATGCTGCCCAGGTCGCCGCAAGCTACAGGCTCAGCTTCCTGAAGTGGCTTCAGTTGGAACTTGCGGACGACGCCTCGCCAGCGGTCGCCCGCGCATCGAGGGTCGCGATCATGATCTGGCAGGCGTACACGTTCCTTGCGCCCGGCGGCCGTAGTTTCGAGCCAGCCAACGACGTCGCAGCGCAACTCGGTCAGAGCTTCGGAGTCAGATCTGCGTTGGGCTTTGTAGCTGATCATGCGAAGAAATCGGGCGACAAGGCCGATCTGAATCTCGTCGTGAACGAGGATAAGCTGAACCGGAGTGCCTGGGTTCGAAGCGCCAAAACCCGAACGGCCGAGGCGCTTTTTCTTGAACGGCTGCTGAAACAGGCGAGGCTGATGCTACCCGCATGAGGAACGCGATTGCTTAGCGCTCTTGGGATTCTTATGGCAGTCGCGATAGCGGCAACGCCGTCTGCGCCGTCCGCCACCTGGGAGAAGGTGTACGAGGTTGAAGGCGGTCGCGAGGCCTGGTTGTCGTCGGTGCGGGCGCGGTCGCGCGATGAATGGTTCGTCGGTGGGCAGTGGGGTGTCGCGCACGGCGCCAAGGGACAGGTCACGCGTTACGAGACGCCAGGCCGACCTGTCATCGGGCTTTGGGACGGAGGCAAGGACGGCATCTTCGCTTTCGGAATGGGCGAGCTTGCCCTGCATTTCGACGGCGCCAAGTGGATCGAGGAGCACACGGGGCCGATCGCGAAAAAGGGAAGCCGTGGGATCGATATGCTGTATCTGGCATTCATCGATACCGACAGGCCGGTTCCTGTCATCGTCGCCCTGGGCACGTTGCTGGCGCTCGAACGGCAACCGGACCACACCTGGATCAAGCCCCCTCAACCTGAAAGCGCGAAGCTCGTCCAGCGCGGGCAATTGGGGCCACCTGTCAAGCTGCCGCCGGGCTGTCATGGGGCGGGTTGGTTCTGGTTGGGACGGAAGCGAGGGTTCACCTACTGCCACGACGGACGAGCTTTTGTCGTCGACGAACACGACACGGTGACCGAAAAGGGCAAGCTTCCGAAGGAGTGCAAACGCGCCATCGACGGGCTTGCCTCGATCGAGTCCGAGTTCTACGCGAGTTGCGGCGGCAAGGTCTTTAGGACGGACGCGGCCGGTTGGCACCCGTTCGGGACGGTCCAGAAAGAGAAGGAGCTCACCTCGATCTCGTTTGCCGATGGGTGCGTCTTCGTGACCGGCCGCCGGACCATTTACCGATCCTGTTCGGCGCCATAGCTGTCTCCGTTGCCATCGTCGGGGCCAGACCAGCGGGGCGCCGCTGCGGCCTGACGGACACGTTCGCTCATGGTGGCATCAGCGGTTCAGGGATACGCTGAGACGAAATGGCTGCGAGCCAATTTGATATCGGAGCGCTAGACAGGCGCGTTCTGCTGTCGGGGGCCGGATTGTCCCGCAACTGGGGTGGCTACCTCGCTAGCGAGATGTGGGGCGCGATCCTGGGACATCCACGGGTTCAAGAATCCCAGGCGCTTCGCGAACTGTTGCTGGGCGAGCAGAACTTCGAAACTGCTCTTGCGGAGGTTCAAACGAATATCGCCTTTGAGGCAGGACGGGAGGCGATGAACACAGCGGTGAAAGAAGCGTTCCGACTGCAGGACGACAATCAGCGAAGCACCCTGGGCCGCTCCATCAGTAGTACGTGGAACACGTTCGCCGAAACCGTGGTCCGATCGTTCGATCCCTATGATCGCCAGCCGCCCCGGAGGGCCTCTTTCTTCTTCACACTGAATCAAGACGTCCTTCTTGAGAGGGGATTTAGGCCACCGAGCCAAATCCTTCCCAATATTCCAGGGCTTGATGCAGACCGGGTCTGGCAGAAGCCGATCAAGCCTCCTCCCTTTACGCAGGAATCCTATTCCGACCAGAGCAGTCTCGCGGTCACTGTTACCGAAGAGCCCTGCGAGCTGGTAATTCGAGATCGATTCAACTACGTCAAGCTGCACGGTTCTTTCAATTGGACGCGGGGCACGGATGCGATGATGGTCCTGGGAGGCGGGAAGCAAGAAGCCATCGACCGATTCTGGCTCCTGCGTTCATATTTCGATCTCTTCAAACAGATCCTTGAGGCGGGGGATATGCGGTTGCTCGTGGTTGGCTATAGTTTCTGCGACGCCCACGTGAATAGGGTCATAGTGAATGCGGCTCGCCACCACCGCTTGAAGATCGTGATCGTTGATCCGCGGCCCCCCGCCGACCTTCGTCGGCATCTCCTGCTCAGCCGCTGCGGGGAAATTTGGGATGCGCTCATCGACTACGTCGGGCGGCCATTGACTGAAATCTATCCCGCCGACCACCACGGGGATCGAAGCGGCGACATGCAGCGGATCGAGCGATCGTTCTTGTCCTACTCGTATTAGGTCGGTCAGTTCCTGGTTCCCGCCCTAATTTTCGTCCCACGGATACCTCCCCTCCGAACCCCGGGACGCCGGGGACGTGGGAGACATGATCTCGCTATCCCCTGGATCTTCCGCAGCAACTTCTGGATCCGCCCCGTCTCCGGTTTCGTCGCGATCCGGGGACCGGCCCGGGACGGAATCGGGGACACGGACGCCTTGGAGCGCGGTCAGCCGGACGCGGAGGACGCGGCGTTTACCGTCGCCCACGCGGACCTGCATCTCGGGCCGCTGGTCAGGGCCGGGGACCACGAAGCCCTTTCGGACGAGCGCCTTGTGAAGGGCGTGGGCGCTGTGGGCCCAGGCCTCGCCCGATTCCCGTAGAAAGGTCGCGACTCGGCGGCGGGCGGCCTCGGGCAGCAGATAGGCGAAGTCGTCGTCGAACCAGCCAACGGTCTCCACCTCGTCGGCGCGCGGCGACGTTCCCTTCCGCACCAGTCGGACGCGTCGCTGTTCCAACAACGTGCCGAGAACAGTCATGAATCGTTCGGCCGGTTCGAGGTCGCGAAGGGCGGTGCCCTGCGCTTCGCCGATTCCGCGCAGGGTGTGGCGAGCCGTGGCGCGCAGCTCGGTGGCGCGCACGGCGCTGATGGCGCCGACATCTAGGGCGAATTCCAGCAGTAGGTCAAAGGCGCTGCGAAGCTGGGCCAGGGCGTCGGCCTGGCGCAAGTGTGAGCCGATCTGGAAAAGCTCGTTGCGAATGCGGGCGATGCGAGCCGGCGCTTCCTTGCGGAGCGTGGGGATGGCGGGCTGCAACCATTCGATGAAGCCGCGCATGGCGTGCGGCAGACGATCGCCGCGGTTTTGTAGCTCGGTGATCACGGCGAGGTTTAGCCGTTCTCGGTCCACCTCGACGATCACCAGCCGTGCCTGAATCGAGTGGCCGGTCGGCAGGTCTTCGCCGGTGCAGATGACCATTCCCCGCGGCGGCCGGTCGGGCTGTTGGCTGAGGTCGGCGCGCAGGCGGCCGCGCGACGCGCGATTGCCGATACCCCGGATGATTCGCTGGGCGCGCTTCTCGAGTTCCTGCTGGGCTCGCGAGTCTGCGTTCGGGGCGTAGTCGTCGATCACGGCCACGGCGTCCTTGACGGTGAACAACCTGGCCTCGAGGGCGTTCTCGGTGGATGTCCAGCTGCCGGGTAGCGTCTTGCGATCAAAGGTGCCGAAGTGGCGCTGCGCCAGTGCCGCCAGCTCGGATTTGAGGCTTCCCGTCGGCCCGACCATCCACAGCGCGAAGTCTGGGCTGGTGATGAAGGCCAACGGCGCAGCATACGTCGCGGCGAGCAGCGGAATCGCGACTGACGGCTGCGCGGCATCGAGAAGGCGGAGCGATAGGGTGACGGCGTCGCGTACCTCCTCCGCTACCGGCGGCAGGACGAACCTGTCGAGCGGCGGATCCAGCTCGACGGTTAGGCCCTCGGCTCCCACGCCTCCGCCCTGATAGAGGTACACCCACCGGCCTTCATGAAACCGCCACCCGGTGTGCCGATAGACGACGCGTTCAACGGGCTCCGACAGGATCTGAATAGCCGCCCGAAGATGGTCGCGCGCGCCTGCGCCGGCGCTGACGAGCGCCCGTGCGCCCCAGGCGCTGGCGACCCAGTTCATGCCGCCGAACTCGGCCGCCCTTACCCGCGCGTCGGTCAATGCTGCGCCTGAGGCGAGGCGACCGCGGACCTTGAAGGCGCGCACGACCTCTGCTCCGTCGTCGTAGGCGACTTCTTCGAAGATTCTGGCGTCGAAGTTGGCGAGAGCCTGCACCGACTCGTTGCCTTCTCGATCGTGGCGAACGCGGCAAATCTGGTTGTCGATTAGCCGATACGGGCCGGGCGCCTCGTCGCTGCCCGGGACCATGACGGCGTCACCGGCTGCGCCGGTGGAAAGAGACGTCCCCATCGCGGGCGCTTCCAGGACGGCGTCGAAACGTTCGCGCGTCCAGCCGGCCTTCAGCGCGTCGTTGGCGTCCTTGAACAGAGCATCACCGTCGCGGAAGACAACGCGCCGGCAGCGCCTCGGTCCCAGCTCCTGTCGCAGCCGGCGCGCCAATTCCTCTCCCGGGTCGTCGGCGTCGGTGGCGATCAAGCAACGTCCGTAGGCACTCAACGGGGCGAGCAAGTCAGACGTCAAGCGTGAACCAGCGCCATCCGGCACCGAAACTACTGACTGAATGCCGACCGCCCGCAGCGCGTGGAGATCCAGCTCGCCCTCGACGATGACCACGCGCGATCGGTCGTCCTTCGGAAGGTCGGCTAGACCATACAGGGCGCTCGGCTTTCCACGAGGGCGCCGCCAGAAGACCTTTCTGTCGCCCAGTAGACGGAACTTGTCATAGAGGAACGTGCCATCCGGGGCCGCGTACCGGAACACGGCAGCGGTGCCTGTTCGTGTTCGCGCGCCGAAGATACGGTTGGCCTCGGCTTCGGGCAACGCGCGGATCTGGCGCAGCCATGTTGCAACCGCGGGCACCTCGACCGCAGGGACGGTGCCGGACTCAACGTTCGCGTCGGCGGTGACAGGCGTCTCAGCGAACAGATCCCGCACCTCCAACCGCAGCGCCTCGACGATGGCGGCGACGTCGCAACCGGCGAAGCAGCGCAAAAGGATCCGGCCTTCGTCGGTGGCGGCAACGCTCAAGCTCGGCCGGTCGTCTTCGTGGGCCGGGCATCGGGCCATCCACCCGGCGCCTGTCTTGGAGACGCGCTCCAGCCGAGAGAGTAGATCGTGGACTCTCAAAGCCGTCCCGTCCGCCGCGTCCCCGGAGCGGGTCCCCGGCTGGCGATGGCAGCGGGGACGGCGACCAGCGCCAAAGGCCCCGCGAATCCACGGACTTCTACCGCTTCATCCCGGGCGTACCCGCTGTCCCGGGGATCGCGGGGGAGAGGGGATCGTCTTGCGATCATGCTCGCACCTGTGGGTCGAATCCGGCCAGCGGGCAGGCGGGTCCGCACGGGTCCGGGTGCTCGAAGACCCAGACCTCTCCCGTGTCGTTGCAATTCGAGCAGTCGAACCCCATTCCTTTGCAAGCGGCGCACTCCCGACGTCGCATGCCGTGGACGTCCGCGGCGTGCACCAGGTCATCTTCCGCCAGGCGACGCCCATAGGCTGTTTCCACCCGCCGCTCGCTACCCCAAACCCGCAGCGTTCCGCAGTAGTCGCAAGCGTAGATGCAGTCGACGAAAGCGCGCTCGCCGGGGATGCGAGGTTGTGGCCGGCGCTGCGCGAAAAGGTGAAGACGCGCGGTCCGACATCGTGAGCAGAAAAGTATCGGGTCGATGTTCATCGAGCGCCCTCCACATGCGCGCGGCGCTTCGAGGTCCCAGGCTCTGCGACGTACGGCGCGAGCAGTCCCTCACAACGCGCGCAGAAGAGGCCGTCTTCTCGCGGGAGCAGGATCGCTTCGCTGCAGCGGCACGCCAGGGTTTCTCGGCCCTCGAACGTTCCTGCTCGTCGGCATCGCGCCGAACCGTGAAAATGCCTCGCCACGGCCACCGACACGCGAGCGGTTTCGTTGTCGACGAATGGCTTCGGTCGAAACGCCTGACGGAACACGATGGGTGTGCCGCACCACCCGCAGTACACGACCCAACCGCGCGCTGCCGGCAACCCCCACGTCGTCATGGGCGCGCCTGCGGCGGGGTCTGCAGAGCCACGACCAGGTCGGCCGACGCGTCGAAGACCTGGACCTGCGGCAGGTGATGGAAAACGTTCTCGCGCGGCCCAACGATGCAAAGGCGCTTGCCGGCGGCCAGAGCAACCCCGAACTCCACGTGGCGCCCGCCGCGCGCCGCCCACGGTACGCCACGAGTCGGCTCCTCGGTGAACGCGACCAGGCAGTCCGCACTCGAAAGGTCCTCCATGTCTTCGGTTGCGGCGACCACCTCCGATCCGTCGCCGCGACCTCCTTCGATCCACGCCGAGGTCACCACATGGCCAGCGCGAACGAGGTCGGAGGCAATGCCCAGCATCTCGAAGCGCCGGTCATACCGGGCGGCGAGGTAGATCCTCATAGCCGCCCATCCCGCTTCATCTCGCGGAGGAGGTCGGACAGTCGGCGCCGCCAGTTCCGCCAGCACATGTGCGTGGTGCCGGCGGCGCCCCAACGCCGGCAGATGTCGCAGTAGCGGACCGTGGTGGGGGTCTCGACCGGTGCCCCGAGCGACGCGCCGTCGGTGCCGTCGCCCGGGCAGCGAACGATCGCGACCTCGACCGAGTAGACCAGCTCGCGCCTCATCGCTGCACCTCCGGCACCAGGGGCCGTTCCCGGCAATAGACGGTGAACAGCTCGGTGCCGTCGTCGGTAGCGCCGGCGGCGCTAACATGAAATTCGTCGCTGCCTTCGATCACCTGTTCGAGCTCCCAGCGGCGGAAGAGCCCGGGCAGACGGAGGAAGTCCTCCGAGACGGTGCAAGGACGATCGTCGTGCTTCGTTGTCATCAGCTGCTCAAGGCCACCGATGCCGCCGGGTGTGACTCCCGATCGACGAGAAGAGCGGCCCGTGCGCGGGCGAGGGCGCGCTCGAGCCGCTTGCGGGCAGCGGCGTGCGAGATCCCGAGCGACGCGGCGATCTGCCGCCCGCGCTTGCGACGAAAAACGGCATCGACGACGAGGTCAGCGTCCTCGCCGAGGGCTCCCCGCAGCCAGTCGCTGAGCGCAGCGATTGAGGCGGGTTCCGCGCAGCCAGCAGGAAGGCCAAACGGCGACGAATCCATTTCCGGCTCCGGCGGCATCACCATCGCCATTCCCGGCGTCACCTCCGTGCTCTTCGCGGCGAGCCGGCGCTCGGCCCGGCGGGCCCGTACGACGTTGCGCTCTGTATTTCGAAGCAACGTCGCCGTCAGGCAGGCGACCTGCCGGGCGTCCACCCTTTGCAGCTCGGCCGTAAAACGCGCAATGATCTCCGAAGCCAGGTCTTGCGGCCGGCCTGGGAAGAGAAAGAACCGGCGGCGGAACATGGCGTCCAGAGCCGGCCAGAAGCACAGAATAAGGAGCGCCTGTGCAATTCGCCGGGTCCTCCGTTCGCGGGTGGCGGCGACGAGACCCCAGAGCACGGGATCCCGGCCGTCCAGGTCGACACATGGCGAGACCGCCGCGACAAGGTCAATAGGCGTTTCGAAAGCCGCAAAGGCCTCCAAGCGAGCCTTCAGCTGATCGAACGCCACGAACGCCTCGCGACCCTGAATCGACCGCAATAGCCCGGTGCGAAGGGCTTCCCAACTTGAACGCATGGACGACCGCCGTTTCCGGCCGGCGTCGCGCGCTCACTGGGGCCGAGTTAGGCGTCAAGCGCTCTGGGTTGAGTTGTGATGAAGCTCGAACGAGACCTATCGATCGGAGGCCACGGACGGGGCATGTTGTGACCGCACACGGATCACGTTTAGATGGCGGCAGTTCGGGTGGCCGCAAATAAACGCGGCGCTGAACTCACCGTCGATCGTGACCTTGAGGTCGCTCCGCTGGAGCATGAGCGACCCTTCTTGCAGCTTGGCGAGCAGCTTGCCGCACGCGGAACAGCGCACGTCTTGGACCTCGTTCGACACGACCCGGTAGATGCCAGATCGCGAGTCGCCTGTGGTCGTCAGACCGTCGTCAGAGTGTCGATTGTTTGTCGATTCTTTGTCGCCGATTCTGGCGACGTTTCCGGGTCCAGGCGGGACTGGTTGTAAGATTGCCGGTGGTCATGCCGCCCGACGATTCGCAGCCCAAGGAGGATCCGCCCGGTCGACCGTTCGTGGACAGCTTGTGCTGGCGCTGCGCCAATCACCGAACGATCCGCGGTGCTCGATCCGCCTTCGTGATGTGCGAAGCGCTGCCAGTCAGGTACCCGCGACAGCCCGTGGTGACGTGTCCGGCGTTTCAGCCGGCCTGACGCTCACGGAATTCCGAGCTGCAGCGGCCAAGAGGTGACGGTGCCGACCGACGCACAGAGAGTGCCGCGCAGATCGGGGTTCGATCGCAATGGGCTCTGCCTGTGCTCTACAAGGCGATTCCAGCAGGCGGCATTCGAGCGCCGGGCGATGAGGTTGTGATCAGGAAGGCCTGGGCTCATCGGTGGGCAGCAGGAGCGAAAACGCGGTGCCGCCGCCCTCTCGATCGCGCACCAGCGCCCGCCCACCGTGGGCGTCGGCGACCAGCCGGACGAGGTAGAGCCCAAGCCCGATGCCCTGACGCATTTCGCCGCGAGTGGCCTCGATGGAACCGAACTTCTCGAACAGATGCTGTTTCAAGTCGTCGGGGATTCCCTGACCGCGGTCGGATACCTCGATCTCAATGGCGCTGCTGGTCTCACGGACCACTGCCTCCACCACCGCGCCGCGGGGCGAATACTTGAGAGCGTTGGTCAGGAGATTCTCGATGGCACGCAGGATCAGCTTGCGATCGACGGTCAGCCGCACGGTGAGCGGATCCTTCACGTGGGCAATCTCGACCTCGCGCAGCCGGGCCGCGCCGGAGATAGAGTTGATCGCGTCCTGCATCAGCGCGCCGGCCTCCACGATTTCCCGGTGCAGGCGCACGGCGCCGCTCTCCAGCATGCGGACCTTCAAGACGTCCTCCAGGATCTCCCGCAGGCGGCCGCTGGCCTGCAGCGCCTGCACCGCGTCCTCGCGCATCTGCTCGTCGCCGGCAGTCATCGCGATCATCTCGAGGTTGCCAACGATGCCCTGCAAGGGATTGCGCAGATCGTGGACCATGAGGGCGACCAGATCGTCCTTCAGCGAGTCCAGCGAGCGCAGTTCGTCCAGCTGTTGCGTGATGATGCGGTCGCGCTCGGCGAGATCGTGGACCTGCTGCCGGATGCGCTCGTCCTGCCGGCGCAGCTTGACGAACGCCTTGACCCGCAGGAGCAGTTCGTGGCGATCGACCGGCTTGGTCAGGAAATCGTCCGCCCCCGCCTCGAGGCCGCGAATGCGATCTTCCTGCGCGCCGAGGGCGGTGAGCAAAATGATCGGCTGATAGGGGCCGTCCTCATCGGTCTTCTTGACGATGCTGCAGACCTCGATGCCGCTCATCTGCGGCATCATCACATCCAGTAGGACGAGGTCCACTGGTGTGCCCGCCAGCAGTTTCAGCGCGCTCGGCCCGTCTGCTGCCTCTAGCACCTCGTAGCCGTTCTGCAGATACGCGCGCACCAAGACCCGGTTGGCCAGCTCGTCGTCGACAACGAGGACAGTAGGCCGCCTGTCTTCGCTCATGTCCGATCGCCCCTTTCGCGGGCTTCCAAAAGGTCGGCGACCAGCCCGGGCAATGTCCGCGTGTTGATGGGTTTGCTGACGTACGCGTCGCAGCCGGCATCGTGGGCGCGTTCGTCGTCGCCCTTCATCGCATATGCCGTCAGGGCCACGATGATGATGCCGCGCGTGGCCGGGTCAGCCTTGAGCTTGCGGGTCAGGGCCAATCCGTCCATTCCGGGCAGCTGCAGGTCCATCATGATGAGACGGGGCCAGAACGTCTTCAAGAGTTCCGAGGCTTCATGGGCGTCTCCCGCAACCCGAATGTCGTAACCCTTCTTGCCAAGCAGGAATGACAAAAGATCGGCGTTCGCCTGGTTGTCGTCGACGATGAGGATCGCCTCTCCGGCCATGATCAGGCCCTCCCTTGCGGCACCGCTGCCGGCGGCAGCAGCAGCTTCATCTCCTCGACCAGCGCCGCAGCGCCGCCAGCGCTCTTTGGAACGATGCTTTGCGCACGCTGCCGCAGCTGCTCACGCTCGCCCACCACCAGGTCCTTTGCTGTCCAGATGATCACCGGAACGTCGCGGTTGCGCGGTTGGCGGCGGAACCGCTCGAGAAATTCGAAGCCGTTCATCTCGGGCATGATGAGATCCAAGACCACGGCGATGGGCGCCTGGTCCTCGGCGGCGCTGAGCGCTGAACGGGCGTCCTGCCGGCAGACGGTCCGGTATCCCAGCTTCTCCAGCGTCGCCGCCATCAGCCGCAGGTTGCCCGCGTCGTCGTCGACGACCAGCACCGATCCGGCGACGTCGATGGTCAGCCCGGCGCGGTCCAGAGAAGCCAAGATGGCAGGCGCGTCGATCGGCTTGGTGAAGACGTCGTGTAGGCGGAACCCCGCCAGCGCGCTGGTCTCGGCCACCATGGTGACGACGATGATGGGGATGTCCGCATGCCTGTCGCCGCGCCGGATCTGTTGCAGGACTTTCAGTCCACTGACGTCGGGCAGCAGCACATCCAGCGTCACAGCATCGAAGTTCCGCGCGGCGAAAAGGGCCAGCGCCTCCTGGGCCGTCTTCGCGGTGACGATGCTGTAGCCGGCGCCGCTGAGAGTGGTCGCCAGTAGCGCCTGATCAAGCGGATCATCCTCCACGATCAGGATCGTCGGCGCGCCGGCCGAAGGCGATGTCCAGGCTGGAACGTTGGGTCTCGTCCTGGTGACGCGGCCCTGATCCGGGATCACGGCGTGAAAGATGCTGCCCTGGCTGGGAACGCTGTGGACGCCCACCGAGCCGCCCTGGGCCTCGACGATCCGCTTGGTCAGCGCCAGGCCCAGGCCGGTGCCGGCGTGCTTCTTGGTCAAGGCGGCGTCGAGCTGCTGGAACTCGACGAACAGCCGGTGCATGTCCTGTGGCTGGATCCCCGTGCCGGTGTCCTCGACTTCCAGACGAAAGGCGTCCGGCGTTTGGCGCCGCGCCCGGACGACGACCTTTCCCCCGTCGGGGGTGAACTTCAGCGCGTTCGACAGATAGTTGTACAAGACCTGTTTCAGTCGCGCCGGATCCAGCACGAAAGCGTCAATCTCTGGATCGACGTCGGTGGCGACGCTGATGCGCTTGGCCGTGGCGATCGTTCGCAGCATCGACACGACCTCCTCCACCACGGTGCCGATGTTGGTCGGTTCGGGACGAAAGTCCATCTTGCCCGCCTCGATCTTCGACAGGTCGAGGATGTCGTTAACCAGCTGCAGCAGGTGCCGGCCGCTGCCCAGGATGTGACCGACGAAGTCCCGGTGCTGCGACGAGGTCGGGTCGACCTCGCCATCGTGCATCAGCTCGGCGAAACCGATGATGGCGTTCAGCGGTGTGCGCAGCTCGTGCGACATGTTGGCCAGGAACTCGCTCTTGAGGCGATTGGCCTGCTGGATGCGGTCCTCCATCTGCTTGCGGTCCGTGATGTCGCGGATGGCAGCTGTCACCAGCAGGCCGTCGGGCGTCTCGATGGGGCTCAGGCTGATCTCGGCCGCGAACTCGCTGCCGTCCTTGCGCAGCCCGAAGAGATCGACGCCGCCCCCCATCGGGCGCGGGTTGGGGGAACTGAAGTAGCCGCCGCGCAGCGACGGATGCTTGTGGCGGTAACGTTGGGGGACCAGAGTCTCGATTTGCTGGCCCACCAACTCGGAGCGGCGATAACCGAACAACCGTTCGGTCTGGGCGTTGATGAGCGCGATGCGCCCGGTCCGATCGACGATCACCATGGCGTCCGGCGCCGACTCCATCAGGCCGCGGAAGCGATCTTCCGCCTTCTTGCGCTCGGTGATGTCGCGAATGGCGCTGGACACCAGGGTGCCGCCCTCCGTCTCCAGAGGACTGAGGCTGATCTCGATGGGGAACTCGCTACCGTTTTTCCGTAGGCCATAGAGCTCCAGGCCCGACCCCATCGACCGGACCTTGGGATCGGCGAAGTAACCGCTCCGATGGCCGGGATGCTTGTCGCGGAACCTTTCTGGAATCAGCAACTCGACCCACTGCCCAACCAGTTCCTCGCGCCCGTAGCCGAACAGCTTCTCGGTCTGGGCGTTCACCAGCAGGATCCGCCCGTCGCGGCCGACGATCACCATGGCGTCGGGCGCCGACTCCATCAGCCCCTTGAACTTCTCCTCGGCCTTCTTGCGTTCGGTGATGTCGCGGATCGCGCTTGATACCAGCGTTCCTTCCTCGGTCGCCAGCGGGCTCAGGCTGATCTCGATGGGGAATTCGCTGCCGTCGCTGCGCAGGCCGAACAGCTCCAGGCCCGAACCCATGGACCGCACCCGCGGCTCGGCGAAGAAACCGGCGCGGTGCTTGGGGTGTTTGGCTCGGAACCGCTCCGGGATCAGCATCTCCACTTTCTGGCCCACGAGGTCGCGGCGCGGATAGCCAAACAGCTTCTCCGTCTGGGCATTGACCAGCACGATGTCGCCATACCGGTTGACAATCACGATGGCGTCGGGTGCGGCCTCCAGGAGACCGCGGAACTTGTCCTCGGCGCGCTTGCGCTCGCTAATATCGCGGATCGCGGCCGTGACCAGGCGGCCGCCGTCGGCTTCCATCGGCGCCAGGCTGATCTCGGCGGGGAACTCACTGCCGTCCTTGCGCCGGCCGAATAGCTCCAGGTTCGCGCCCATCGGGCGCGTGCGCGGGTCCCTCAGATAGCCGGCGCGTTTATTCGGGTGCGAGCTGCGAAAGCGATTGGGAACCAGGATCTCCATCGACTGGCCCAGCAGTTCCTCTCGCCCATAGCCGAACACCTTCTCGGTCTGTGAGTTAACGAGCACGATCCGCCCGTCGTCACCGACGATCACCATGGCGTCAGGTGCCGCCTCCAGCAAACCGCGAAAGCGGGCCTCGGTGGCGCTTGCGGCACGCAACCCCTTCACCTCGGCGATGTCTTTGTGACTGAGGGCCAGGAACGGAGCGCCGCCATCCTCGGTCCCGGCCGCGCGCATCGACACCTCGACCTCAACCGGCGATCCGTCTTTCGCCCGCCGTATGGTCTCGAGACGAACCTCCTTGCCGGCGGCAGCGTCAGCCATCGCGCGCCGGGATTCATCCTGCTGCTCGACCGGGACCAGAAGATCGTCGAGATGGCGGCCCAAGCTTTCCTCGGACGTGTATCCAAACAGCGTCGCCGCCCCACGACTCCAAAAGAGGATCTGTCCCTCCGGTGACAGCGCTATCAGCCCATCGGAAGCCTGCTGGACCAGCGCGCGCGCAAAGAATGTCTCGTTAACACCTCCACCATTCACCTTCAACAGATCCCCTTTCCTCACCTGCCAGGACCATCGGGGACAGCAAGCAAGCGAGCCCGGGTTGAGCCGCCCCAGCGACCCAGTCGCTTTTGCTATTTACGGGTAACTACCGAGGGATGTCCAGCCCACGGGTACAGGCGCCAGATACTAAAGGTGGCCTGGTTGTGTGCCGATGATCCACGAACCCCGTGAATTCACAAGCTAAGGGCCGCAATCAAGCCGTCCTGGTTGTCGACGACGATGAGCTGGGCACACGTGGCGTCTGCCAGATGCTGGGCGGGATGGGCTATGCAGTCAGGGCTACCTGTGACAGCGAAGAAGCGCTGCGTGCCGCCGTCCAGTACCAACCTGCCGTCATCTTGGTCGACCTTCGCATGCCGACATTTGACGGCCACACCATCATGCGCCGTCTCCGTTCACGGGGCGTGGAAGCCGCGTTTGTCGTCATCAGCGGGTCCAAGGATCCGAATGACATCATCGACGCTGTTCGCAATGGCGCTAGCGACTATCTATTGAAGCCGTTCTCGATGGCCAGTCTGATGGCCGCCATGGGGCGCGCAGTGGAGCTTTACGAGAAACGACGCATTCGCTCACAGCCGACTTAGTTGGCAGCGGTTCACGACGCCTTCCTTTCGGGGCGTCTCGGCACGAAGGACACGAGGCCGGGCGCGTTGAGGCGGAGAGAGTCCCCGGAGATGCTCTCGACCAGCCGGTCGATTTCGAACGCCAGGGGCGTGTTCTTCAGCGCGCGACGGAACGGCCTGAGAATCCGGTATCGGAGATCCCGCGCCTCGGGCGTGACGGCGCGGCCGGCAAGGCCGCTCAGGCGATGCATGCTCTCCGCCAGGTCGGATAGGCCGATCGACGCGCCGGCGTTTTCGGCGAGCGCCGCCAACGCGAGGAAGGGTTGCCGCTGAAGGTTATTGGGCGGCCGAGTAGGGATCTCGAAACCTCGGTAGAAGACCCGGTGCTCGCGAAGGTTCACGGTTAGCACCGGCTGCGAAGGCTCGGAGGTCTCCGCGGGCGCCGGCGGCGCGTCCGCGGCTCGGCTGTTCGATGGCGGAAGCGAAGTCGTCTGCGCCTGAGCCAATGGCGCGCCCGCGGCTGTCCAAAGCGCGGCGAAGGCCGCCTTGTTCCGGAGTACTTCCCGCACCTTGTCCGCGCCGGCACCCTTCAGCTCGTCACGCGTCCGGAAGCCTGCATCGACCAGCCGCCGGAGGAGGGCACGGCCCACCCCGCGGGCCCGCAGCCGCGCGAGCAGCAGAGCATCCGGCAGGACGCCATACGTCAGCCGGTCGGCGAGCACGTCGAGCGCGCGGGTGCGCCCCTCGAGCCAGCCGCTAGCGCGGGCGACACCGGCGAGAGCGTCGGCCAGCCAACCGTACTCCTCGCCAATCCGGCGGACGGCACCGGCCCACGTGTGGTAGCGGCCCTCGATCTCCTGCGTCGGCGTCTCGGCGATCCAGTCCGCCATCAGCAGCCCTTTTTTGATCGCCTTGGTCGTCTCGTATTCCAGGCTCCGCAGATCCGACGCGATTTCGGCGAAGACGGGCCGCGCAGATGCGCCGGCCGCAGCCGCGCGCGCCAGAACCTTGCCTCGATAGTCGGCCGCCCAACGCTCGTCGCGCGGCAGCGCCACGTAAACATCGTGCCCAGCCGGTGTCTGACTGACGACCATCAGGACCTCCAGGTCGTCGGCCGTGGCGTCGATCGACTCCTTCGCCCACTTTGCGAGGACCGCACCCGTCGCCACGCCGATCCCTTTCGATGCACAAACCCGCCCGACGGCGGTCACCTCAAGCCGCTCGTCGGCGACTCCGCGCAAGAGGCCAGCGCTCAAGCCAGCGGCGATGGCCTTGCCTAGCGCCTGCGAGAACTCGTCGCGGCTCATCTTCTGCGCCCAGTGGACCCAGCCCGTGAAGCTGGCCAGCAGCATCTGTTCCAACTCCGCGCGAGACGAGGCGAAGCCGGATGCCATCAGGTCGAGGACGTGGTTCTCAAGAGGTGCGTCGGCGAGCGTCGGACGAATCTCATCGAACTCGCCACCGGCGAAATGCTCCAGCCAGACGTCCGCCTCGAAAGGCGAATACGTGACCAGGATCGAGCGGCCGAAGTCGTTGACAAGCGATAGCCGCCCCGCGCGGCCGCTCATGTTCTCGTACTCGGACCGGGAGATGTCGACCAGGGACCATCGGCCGTACCGGCGCAGGTAGTCCCATCGCTGGTGGTCGAGGACCACATTCTTGACCGGGAGGTTCAGCCCGACCGCGAGTGTGGACGTCGAGATCAGCGCACGGATCCCGCCGCTTCGGAAAGATCGCTCCACGATCTCTCGCTCCTCGGGTGAGAGGTCGGAGTTGTGGAATGCGACGCCACTGCCGAGCACCTCAAGTAGGGTCTGCCGCGCCAGCGTCTCCTCCTGCTGGCGCAGCTCCTCGATTGCGGCGGCCGCCGGCGCCGGCAGAAGTCGCTGGCTGAGGACACGCGCGAATAGGACCGTCGTCGCCCGGTCGGGCACGAACGCCAGCACCTGCTCGCCGCGGCGGGCAAGCTCTTCGACCGCCGCCAGGAATAGGTCTTCGCGTTTTTCCGATCGGAAGTCGGCGAATTGCTCGACACCCTGCTGTCCCGAGTTGTGCTCCTGGTAGCGGAACTTGCCCCGACAAAGGACGCCCTTCCGTAGGTCGACGGGCCGGCGCGCGTCCACCAGCAGCCGCGCCCCCAGCCAGTCCGCGAGCGCCTGCGCACGGCCCAGTACTGCCGATAGGCCGATGATTCGCGGCTTCGACGATGAGATCCGGAGCTTGGTCAGCAGCAGCTCCAGCGTCGGGCCCCGGTCCTTGTCCGTGATCATCTGCAGTTCGTCGACCACCACCAGCCCGACCAGCTCCATGAGCTGCGGCTTCGTGATCAGCAGCGCCTGCACCTTCTCGAAGACCACGACCGCGATGTGGAAGTCACCGCGCTGAATATCATCGTCGTACTCGCGCCTGTCGCGCGACGAGACCACGACCTTGATGCCCGCTGGGCTGTAGCGCCGCCGAAGCTCTTCGAACTTCTCCGCCGCGAGCGCTTTTTGTGGCACCAGGTACAGCACCTTCGTGTTCCCGCGTGCCGCCTTCACGGCCGCCATCTCGCCGACGAACGTCTTTCCCGACGACGTTGGCGAGAACACGATCAAGTTCCCGTCCGCGAACAGGCCGAACTCCTTGATCGCGCGCTCCTGCACTGGCAGCAGCTCGGCGCCGACCTGCGTACGCCAGATGGACAGGATGTCCGGGGGGACGTTGTATGCCTCGAGCGTTTCGACCTTCACGATCCGCTCCTAAGCCGCTTTGGTCGCGAGAACAGCCTTGCCCTCCGCTCGTTCGGGTTTCGGGCGCGCTGTGGCTTTCGACTCGTCGATCGTGGCCACGGCCAGCGCCGCGAACGGCGCGCCGATCCCCGCGCGCGCCAGCAGCTTGGTGCGGATCTCCTTCAGTACCTCCTGGTGCTCGACCAGGTACTGCCGTGCCGCCTGCCGCACCAGATCACCGCCGTCTATGAGGAGATGCTGCCTCGACAGCCGCTGCGTTTTCTCCTGGCCGACGATCCCGGCGCTGGCAAGACCATCATGGCGGGACTGCTGATTAAGGAGATGATCGCCCGTGGCGACCTCCAGCGCTGCCTGGTCGTTTGCCCTGGCAGCCTTGCTGAGCAGTGGCAGGAGGAGCTGTATCGGCGGTTCCAACTGCCGTTCGACATCCTCACGAACGACAAATTGGAAGCGGCCCGCACAGGGAACTGGTTCCTCGAGACGAACCTCGCCATCGCGCGCCTCGACAAGCTGTCCCGCAACGAGGACGTGCAGGACAAGCTCAAGGCCCCGGATTGCCGATGGGATCTCATCGTCTGCGACGAGGCCCACAAGCTCTCGGCCACTTTCTTCGGTGGCGAGGTCAAGTACACGAAGCGGTACAAGCTCGGTCAGATGCTGTCGACCCTGACACGTCACTTGGCGGTACGTCCCGAGGTCGCACGCAAGCAGCAGAATGCCGAGGCGCAGCCGGCTCCTGACGGCTCCAAGCGTCACCCGAGTGGCGCCCAGCCTACGCTCGAAGGCAGCAGCCCGTTGCCAGACCCAAAGACATCGTCGACGCCCCGGGCGCCGACTCGCTTCCATGGCACCGTCCCCCTCAATCCCGTTCGAGCGAGCCGCGACGTGGGCAGCATCGTCGACGGCGTAATCTCACTCCTTGGTGCGGCCGGTACCGTGAGGGTGACCCTCGAGATCGAAGCAGAGATCCCATCCGGTGCTTCCGAAAAGCTGGTGCGCGACGTCACTGAGAATACCCGGACCCTCAAATTCACATCGGCGGGGTTCGAGAAGGAGTAGTCGGAATGGTACGCCGCTAACGCTCGACAGAGCGGTTCTCAGGCAGGACCGGAGACGAGCGTACGAAGGTTGGCGGCTATCGTTTCCGCCATCGCTGTCGGTTCCAGCCGACGCGCTTTGGCGAGCATCGAAACGACGCCGGTGACGTCGGCGGGCCGCATGGTGCGCTCACCCATTTTCGTGAACGGGCCATCGGTTTCGGTGAGCACCCTGTTCAGAGGGAGTTCAGCAACGAGCGCGTCGTGGCGGTGGCCACGCAGCATTTCGGCATTCACGGAGAAGTAACAACCCAAATCCACGGCGCGCCGCGCCTCGGCTCTGGTGCCGGTAAACCAATGCAGAACCACTTGGCCACGTGCAGGAGGGAGGTGTGCCTCGATCAAATCGAGCACAGCCTTCGTCGCCCGCACACTATGCACAGTGAGGAGCTTCCCGCCCTGTTCAGCACAGGCTCGAAGCACGGCCGCGAAGACCTGTTTCTGCAGGTCCAACGATCGATAGAAACGCGCCCCGGCATCCAGACCGACCTCTCCAACGTATCGGGCCTCGCTCAGATACTCCCGCCAGAGCGTCAACTCGTCAGCCCGCTCGGCGACGAGCTGAGGATGCAGTCCCAACGCAACCTGAACACGTCGAGACGAGGAAGCGAGCTCGCGATTCCGCGGCCACGCTTTCGGCGTGGTGGTGACAGCCAGCGTGTAGATGTTCTCACGGTCGCACTCGGCGATTACCGCTGCGTGATCCGGGTACAGATCGACGTGGCAATGGAAGTCTACGTACACAGCGCTCACGGTGGAACTAGCACGGCTTCGTAGTGACCCCCGCTAGCAGTTTCCCGACCTCCTCCATTCCTCGTCGGTACATTCCAGCAAGGTCGCCGAGACGATCCTTTTCATCGTCGAGAGATCCAGGCTTGTGGATCAGCACCTTTTCGATCCCCGGCTTTGCCTTCAATCTGGCGATCGCCAACTGGAATGAGCGCACCTGTTGTCCGTGTGCCGCGCAGGTGTCGAGGGGCTGCGCCACAAGGCTCGCTAGCGTGTAGGAGGTCGGATCGTTTCCAGTGCCCCATGCCTTTTTGATGGCCGCGCGGCGGATCAGGCAAGGTACACAATACCCGCAGTGTTCGATCCCGTGCTTTTTCCAACGAGCCTTGGCGGGCGACGCACAGGACATCGATTTGGCGATGAAAGTCTTCAGAAATTTGGGGTTGGCGCACCCAGAGATCATCTCGCCCTTCGTCTTGTCCCAATACGGATTCCCGACGGTGCCAGCGATTCCCAACCCTGCGAGGAGCTCATTCCATCGTGCAAGATAGAAGGGATGCGTGGTGCGCGTGCTTAGCGACCCCAGGCGAAGCACATCGAGCGGGACATTCAGGGCGATTAGACCATTCTCGGGGACATCAAGTTTGAAAGGCTCCACGAGTCCAGTCCCCGCGAAGATCCCTAGAGCGATGAACAGAAACGATCTCCCGCGCGTTGTACTTTCAGAGCCAACTCCCGCAACCAATCCCTTCGGGAAGTTCATCCATATCCGAAGTCGATCCTGGAGGCGACCGGCGTACTGTTTCCTCAGTCGGTCGAAACAGGAAGTTTGTGCTCCACTTGTTGCGCCTTCTGCTGCATGGCTCACCAGGAGCGGGGTGCCGTTCCTCTCGAGAACGTCGACGGCCCCGATGAGGCTGTCGAGTCCTCCGGAGAAAAGGCATACACGATCGAACGGTGGCGGCTTGTTGGTGAGTGGTCGAGGGGCCACGGGCGTGTCGAAGGACGGCGGTCGTTCGACGAACTCGAGTTCCCACAGGTCGCCAGTGAGGAAGGCCAGCATGCGCTCGAGAAGCTCGGTGTTTGCTTTCCAACGACCAGGGTCACTAACGGGGGTGACAAGTCGGAGTTCTCGCGTCCAGGTATCCTGAGACTCTGTCGCACGTGCTATCCGGGTGTCAGCTGCCTGCACAAGCGCGGCTAGAACGAGGAGATCGAGACCGATCTCGGTCGGGTACAAGCCGAGGCGTGTTGCACCCTGAAGCGCCTCCCCGATGCCGTGCTGGAAGCGGCCATCGGGTGTTGTGAGGAGTACGTTCGTCCGGGCCTCGTCCGGTCTCGCGGCGATCGGCGAGGCCTTCTTCGTCCCGAGGCGACCGACGATGACATGGGGGCTCATTCGTCGTCGTCCTTGTCATCTTCAGCCTCGGCAAGGGCCAGCAAGATCCTGAACGCGTCCTGGTACACCTCGTCGACGAAGCCGAGGACATTCTCTCGGGTCAGAGCCTGAAGCGCATCGCCGGCCTTGGCCAGGGCGTCGGCAACCCCGTTCTTTATAAAGTCACGGAGCTGCATTTCGACGTTCGCGACCGCCTGCGCACTTGCTGGTAGCACAATCGCGTTCGTGCCGATGTCGTTGCAAAGGCGGGCCTCGATCGCGTGCGTCGCGTAGAGTTCGAAGACCGTTTGCATCTGATCGACCGTGAGCGCATCGAGATCGGGGAATCCCTGTTCGGCGAGTTCGACGATGGTCTCGATGAACGCCTCGCGTGCGATGCCGTCGTCCACCGTTCCGCCGTTCGGGCACACGAAATCGACCAGTCCCAGGAAGACGTCCTGGGCAGACCGCCCGGCAAGAGCCTGGAGATTGAGCGCCTCCAGTGCGGCGCTGACGCCACGGGTGCGCACATCAGATAGAAATCCGAGAAGTCGTGCACCGGACCCTCTCGATGCTCCCATGCGTCGAGCGGCGGTTGCTGCCCCGCCCGAAGCTGAGGACACATGGTTTGATACGGCCCGGCCTAGGCTCCGACGATCCGAACCACCTGATCTGGCAAACCGTGAGAAGTTGCCACGCCCGCCGGTAAAGCGACGCAACGTTGGCGGCGCCTGCGCGGCGCTGAAAGCGGTCGCAGATGGAAGACTTGGTGATGGAACCGTCCCTGGGGAGACGCTCGGGGCAGCACCATCGGCGTCGCCACCCGTGGACTGGTCGCCCTCACTGGCGTTCGTTCCGGCATCGGGCCCCGCCAAACCCTCTCCGACGCCAGAACCGAGCCAACTCGGAACGAGAGGTGTCCCACCGCCCGGGCCACCGTAGGAGCCCGACGTCCCCATCAGTGACTCACCTTCTTTGTTTTTAGTACCCCCACCGCTGATTTCAGCATCGCGTTCTTGCTCGTGCTCCAAAGGGTGAGGAGCTCCTCGAAGCGGGTGGTCGCTGACGCGTCGGTGATTACTCCAGTCCAACCACTGACGACCCACGGCCCGACGCGGTCACGGGGAAGCCGGCCGAGGAAGTCGACAAGGCTCATCTGGAGGGCTGGATGGGCCTTAACGAGAACGATTAATCCAGCGACGCCGTCGGGCTGTGCGTCGAATGCGTCGCCACCGATAATGCGCGCGCAGACCGCCTCGAACACTTGACCGGCTTCAATGGGAACCAGCGCCTTCAGCGTAGGCTCCATCCCCTGCACGGACATTTTGGATCCGAGTAGTCGATCTACGACGCCGGCAAGGTGTCCGAGGGCGGACGCGCCGAAGAAGTCCTTTCGATCCTTCGCAACGAACAGATAGGGGCGGAGATCAATTTCCGCCAATGGCGGCTGGACACGAGCCCACCCCATGATCTGCGGTGAGGCGAGCCACTCAGTAAGTACTGCGGTGTCGTTTGCCGTCTTGGCGGTCTCCACCTTCGCAGGGTCTGTCGTGCCTGCGGAATTCTTGGTAGCCGTCGCTGTCGACGCAGTCTTCGGCGCGCTCGAGGACGTCTGTGCCGGGGGCGCTGCCGCGGCCTCCAGCGCCGCGAGATCACTGCAGTGGCCATCGACCGATACAGCTGCCGTGCTCGCGATGTGGTCAAAAAGCCGAGAGACGAAGCGTTCCGCGAGCATCAGTTTCGCCAATATGGGGAGCTTCACCTCGTCGCCGAACCCCCTCGCCTCGGCGATCTGATGGCGAAGCTGCAGTGAGTTGAGGAAGCGCTTGATTTGTCGAGGATTGCCTCTTGTACCAGCCGCCAGAATCGGCCCGATCTGATCACTGAGGTTCAGCGCTGGTCCAGCCTTGTCCGCGTGCGTACCCAAGGCAGTCTGCACGGCTCCGGCATCAAGCGCGCCACTCGCCCACGGTCGCTTCAACTGCTCCCGCGCCTTGGCGACCAAGTTGTTGAACTCGGGCTCAGATTCACCGATGGCCGCTCCGATCAGCAGGAGCGTCACGTAGATCCGAGTCTCCGTTTCGCCGAGCGCTGGGATTCGGAAGGGGATTTGGATCAGCTTCTCCAAATAGTTGCGGGCGTAGTCGCGCGGTCCGGTGGTGTCCGGAAGTTCAGGGAAGTGTTTGCGGACGGCATACTCGATCATCGCTTCATCAGCAGCGACGACGAAAGCGGTGCGGGCTGTGAAGACGAACAGCCTAACCGCCTCGAGCGTCTCGATTGCCGTGTCCGGGAGACAGCGATCGAGATCGTCGATCAACACGACGAGCTGTTCGACGCCGGCCTTTTTCAAGAGTTCGTCGAATGCCTTGCGGAATTCTCTGATCTCTTCGGGAACGTTCTTGTTCTCGTCTCCAGGTTTCAGGAGCCCGCCGACGCCCTCGATCGCGGTCTTGATATTCGCCGCGGTCGCTAGTTTGGTTGGGTCCGCGAGCCACCCCTCGAGCATCCCGACGATGCCGTGGATTTGGTCGGGTGTCGGAATCCCGGTGAAGGCCGTGAGCGCGAGACCGCCGGCCTTCTTCGCTACCTTGAGCCAGTCGATTCGGCGGAAGACGTTCTTGACCGCCTCGCCCGCCTTCGTGAGCAACGGTCGTTTCTCGACAAGGCCGGTCACGATTCCTTCGATGAGGGCGATCTTCGCGTCCTCAAAACCCTGGAAACGCCAGCCGTTGAACTTGAGGCAGAGCACAGCTTTCTCTGCCTCCAGGCCGGCCTCGATCATTTCCAGAATGCTGGACTTTCCGGCCCCCCAGTCACCGTGGACGCCGATGGTCACCGGGTGGTCCGGCCGACCCCGGAGAAGTTTGGTGATGGTCTTCGCGATGGCCTCATTGTTGAGGAGGTCGACCTTGGTCTCGTTGTCGGTGAGGATCATCGGTAGCGTGCCTTCCTGAAGGCGGATGAAGACGTCCGCCGCAGCACAATACCAGCGCGCTCCATCGTTCACGAGTCGCGCCGCACCTTCCAGCCCATCGGCCTGGCCCTTCAGCGTCCGAACTCGCCTGTCACATCCGGCCATCGCGGGGGCCTTCCTACCCGGAGGCTCGCGATGACCAACACAAAGGACTTTGTAGCTGACGTCCCGGACGAACTCTGGGACGCGAACGACGTGGCCCGGTATCTGAAGGTGAGCCGCTCCTGGGTCTACCAGCGGGCGGAGTCCGGCCGGCTACCGTGCCTGCGGGTCGGGGGTCTGGTCCGGTTCGATCCCGCGACGGTGCGGGCGTTTGCCCGGGGCGAGGTGCAGCCGCCCAAGGTGCTGCCTTTTCCGACTTCTCCGTCGGGAAAAAACGGTTGACTGCGTGGGGCACAGAGCGATGCTCGTCGTTGTGAAGGCCCGTGCCGGCCACGTCCTCGCCGCCCTGGAGAAGGGGAGCTAGTCGTGGCGTCGGTCTACGCGAAGCGCGGCACCTGGTATCTCAGCTACCGTGACCCCACCGGCCGGTGGCTGACCAAGGCCTCGAAGGCGAGGACGAAGACTGAAGCGCGTCGCCTCGCCGAGGACCTGGAGCGCCGAAACGAGCGCCAGGCCCAGGGCCTCGAGCAGCCCGAGGTTCCCGATGGCGGCGGCACGATCGACGGGCTGATGGAGTGGTGGCTCGAGAAGTTCCTCCGCAAAGCGGGATCCGACACGGGCGAGTCGAGCATCCGCAAGCACATCATCGGCTCGGCGCTCGGCAAGCTGCGGCTCATTGAGGTCTCGCCTGGGAAGGTGGACGTCTTCCTCTCAGAGAAGGAGGACGGCCTCAGCCCCCGGAGCGTGAACCACCTGCGCGGCTACCTCAGCCGGGCCTTCACCATGGCGCGTCGGATGGAGAAGTTCGTCCGCCCGAACCCGGTGGCCGACGTGCCGAAGCGGAAGGTTGCTCGGCGTCTGCCCGACTACCTGCGCGCGCACGAGGTGCAGCCGCTGCTCGCGGCGCTCAGCCCGAAGTGGAAACCTCTCTTCGCGACCGCGCTCTACACCGGCATGCGGAAAGGCGAGCTCTTCGCGCTCCAGAAGGCAGACGTCGACTTCGACGCTGGGCTGATCCTTGTGAGCCGCTCGCACGACCGGGACATCCCGAAGGGCGGGCGAGTCGAGGCGGTCCCGATCAACAGCGAGCTGACTACGTACCTTAAGAAGGCGATCGCGGCGTCACCCTCGTCGCTGGTGTTCCCAGACGAGAGCGGGGAGATGCTGCCCAAGCACACGGCGATGGAGGAGGTCCTCCGCCGAGCGATGCGCCGGGCAGGGATCGTGACGGGCTACGTCCACAAGTGCCGGCGGAAGGGCTGCGGCCATCACGAGTCGGCGCCTGACGCGAACCCGCGCCGCTGCCCGGTCTGCCAGTTCAAGCTCTGTCCGGTCGGCGAGGTACGGAAGCTGCGCTTCCACCACCTCCGCCACACGACCGCGTCGCTCCTGCTCATGCAGGGCGCCGACCTGGCCGCCGTGCAGCGGATCATGCGGCACCAGGACCCGCGCATCACGACCGAGGTCTACGGCCACCTGGCTCCGGGCTACCTCAAGAAGGAGATCGATCGCCTGCGCTTCGAGCCGGCGCCGGCTGACCAGGGGGCGACGGTCATCCCGATCAGCGCTGCCGCGACCGGCAGCGGTCCCTCAGGCTCGGATGAGCCGGTTCATGTCTCGGCGGGTGGCGCCTCGGAGCCGCCGCTGCCCGCCGACGTTCACACCGTCGCGGCTCCGTTTTCTACCCGGTTTCTACCCAACCCCCAGATCGCCCCTGCACCCTCGACACGACGCCTCGGAATCTCCAAAGAACGTCGCGGAGTTAAGTTGTCGGGGCGAGAGGATTTGAACCTCCGACCTTTCGGTCCCGAACCGAACGCGCTACCAGGCTGCGCCACGCCCCGAGGAAAATGTGGAACGCACCCTATGCCAAATTAAGGCAGGCGAGTCAATGTCCTTGTTTTTTCCGGATGGGCAGCCGTACCCGGCGTATCAAAACATCCAGCAAGAACAGTCCGACGGTCCCCAAAAGGATCTCGGTGCGAACCGGCACCTGGGCGGTGCGGTGGTCGGCGCCGGGGTCCAGCACCCGCGCCGGGTCGTCCAGAATGGTCCCTCCGGTGCGGGCCGCCAGCGCCTCCAGCAAACGCGTGCCGTCGGTGCGGTCGTCGAGTGCTCGCGCCGCTTCGATGCGCGGTCGCAGCTCGCGCGCGTAGGTCAGGGCCAGGCGGCCGCTGGCCTCGGCGACGGGCAGGGTGCCTCGCCGCAGCTCGGCGGTGAGCAGCAACGCGCCGCCGGCGGGCGCGGCCAGGCCAGCGTGCGCTTCATAACGGCCAGGCGCGGTTTCGATCAGTGGCAGCTTGCGCGACGAAGCGGTCGCCGTCGGTGAGGTGTTCACGTTGGCGTCCGCGGACGCGGCGGCGGTGACCATGGCGACGGTGCCCTGCAGGCCGCTCAAGAACTGGTCGTCGTCACCGACGGCGTCGATGGTGATGGTCAGGTTGTCGCCGCTCAGCGCCGCGACCAAAGGCAGGTGAGTGGCGGCGCGCCGGCGCATGGTGCTGCGCACGACCTGAGCCCAGAACTTGGGGAACGCCGGCCAGCGCATCCAGTCGGCGGACCAGCGCGGCTTGATATCGCTGGTCCACGCCGCCACCTGGCCCAGGCCCACTTGCCAGCGGGCCAAAAGGGGCGCGCCGTCGCCGGTGGTCAGCAGCAGATCGGCTTCGGGCCGCGCGCGCGTCACGGTGTATCCGCGCAGTTTGGGGGCTTCGGCCAAGGCGATGCCGTTCAGCGCTTCCGCGCGCTTGCCGGCGCGCACAGTCGTTGGCTCTTCAACGATCGAATGGCGTCCCAGCTGCGAGGTCTCGCGACTGAAGATGCGCGGGATGCTGGCCGGATCGCGGGTGTGATAAAAGCGGCCGCCGCCGCGGCTGGCGATCATCTGCAGCAGCGTTTGATCCGCGCCGTCACCGACGCCCACCGCGGAGAAGGTGATCTGCGCGTTGCTGCCTGCGTCCACCAGATCAGCGATGCCGTCGTACGCTGACTGTCCGTCGGAAAGCAGGATGATGTGTTTCTTGCGGGCGCGCGCCGGCGTCAGCTCGTCGACCGCTTCGCGCAGGCCGGCCAAGATGTTGGTGCCGCCGCTGGCCTGGATGCGCGCGATGTCGTCCAAGATGCGCAACCTGTTGGCGGCTTGTTGCAGGCGCACCACCGGCACGGCCTGGTTGTCGAAGACGATCACCGCGATCTGATCATTTGGCGGCATCAGCTCGGCGGTGGCGCGGGCCGCTTCCTTGGTCAGATCCATCTTCGGACCGCTCATCGATCCAGAACGATCGATGACCAGCGCCAGGGCCAGCGTGGCTTCATCCAATTTTTCCGGCACATCCAGCCGCACCGGCAACAGCGACGCCAGGCGGCTGCCGGCATAGCCACCCGAGCCGAAGCTGCCGGGACCGCCGGCCATCAACAGACCACCACCAGCTTCGACGAAGGCATCCAGCACGGCCATGGCGCCGTCGCCCAGCGCGGTGCGCGCCACGTCGGAGATGATCACCAGATCGTATCGCTGCAGCGCCGCCGTGGTCAGACCGTCGCTCGGACCGCGCACGTCGACGGCGATCTTTTCATTTTCCAGCGCGCGCGCAAACGCCGCCACCGCGTCGGGCTGGCTGTCGACGCACAGGACGCGCGGCTCGGGCGTGGTGGCAACGGCCAGCGCGCCTTGATCGTTTTCAGGGTGGCGGTTGCGGGCGGCGGCGAGGATCTTCGCCCGGAAAATTCCGACGCCGGCTTCGTCGATGCGCGTGGTCCACGGGACGACGGTCAGGCCGGGCGCGACCTCGACGGTGCGCTCGGCGGTGGGCTTTTCGCCGCGGCCGTTCTGTTCCAGGCGCAGCCGGATCTGGTCAGCGTGATCGGACAGCAGACGGATCTGCAGATCGAACGGCGCGCGCGCGCGAACCTCGTCCGGTGCATCAATGCGATCGACCGCCACGTCGCCGTCGCCCAGCGAATCGGGGCCAGCGCGCAAGCGCAGGACATCGATGCGCACGCCGCGGGTGGCCGCCCGCTCGGCGGCTTGCCAGGCGTCGCCGGCGGTGGGCTGTCCGTCGGAGAGCAGCAGCAGCCGCGGCAGCGCCGTCGCGTCGATCAGACCGCCGCCCAAGGTCACCGCCTTGGCGATGTCGGTGTCCAGGCTGTCTTGGCCGGCGAACCGTTGCAGCGGCGGCAAGCGCTGGCCCGCCGCACCCCATTCGCTGGCGTCCCGGGCGAAACGGACCACACGCACCGGCAGGGATCGAGTCAGGCGGCGTCGGTCGGCGACCGCTTCCACGCTGGCGATCGCCTGACGCTCGGCCTCCAGGGCCGCGTCCGACAGGCTGGCCGACACATCCGCCAGCACCACCACCGACACATCGGCGACGTCGCGCCGCAAAGACGGCTGCGCCAGACACAGCGTCACGCCGGCCAAGATCAGCGTGCGCAGCGCCGTCTGCAGCGCCAGCTGGCCCGCCGAAAAATCGGCCAGCGAGCGCCGCCCCACCAGCCACAGCGCCGGGGCCGCCAGCAGCAGCAGCAACCACGCCGGCCGCTGCAGCGTCAGCTCGCGAAAAAAGGTGGCCAGCGCGCCCATGCGATCCGTTCAGGCCGTCCAGCGACGGTGATAGCTCGCCCACTCGAACAGGGTCAGCGCAGCGGCGGCGAGCAACGCCCAGGCCCAATACGGTCGTTGCGCCTGGCGCCGCGGCGGATCCGGCGCCGGCCACCGGCGACCGCCCAGCGTCAGTGTCGAGACCGGCGCGGTGTCCGATTCTACGGCGTCGTTCAAGTTGGCGGCGAACACCACCGGCGCAGTGGCGCGGCCGTCGCGCGTGCGGCCGTCGATGCGGTAAAAACCGACCGAGACGATCGGCAGATCCAGGCTGTCCCCGAGCGCGGTCAAGGGCCGCGATTTTCCCGTCGGGTCGGTCAAGATCAGGGTCGCCGCGCCGGCGGCGATCGGAACGTGCGCGGTCTGGCCGGTGGCCACCGCGATGGTTGGTGTCTGTTCGACACCGGCAAGAAACGACAGACCGTTGGCCAGCAGCAGTGGAAACGCCGTCCGCATCGGCAGATCCGATTGTCGCACGTCGAAGGCCAACGCCACCGCGCGCAACCCGGGACGCGTGCGCGCGACGATCAGAGGGTTCCCCAGCGCCGACGCCACCGCGGTGTCGTCGGGCGCCAGCACCAGCCGGCGCGCCTTGGCGATGTTCACGTCCGCCAGGCTGAGGTGCCGCAGCAGCGGATGGTGCGATTTGCTGTCCGAGATGATCGGCTCACTGAGGCTGCCGCGCGCGGGGAACGGGCTGCCGGCGCCGTTTGGATCGAGAAAAAGAAATCGTCCCGCCACCGGCGCCGTGGCCGGCGTGACGCCGTCGAAGATCACCACGTCATAGTCGTTCCAGGTTGCGCGCGTGCTCTCGGCGGCCTCCGCCGGGGCACGCCGCACGTCGACCGCATCGCCCAGGCTCAGCAGCGCGCCGTCGACGAACAGATCGCCGCGGCCCACGCGCAAGACCTTCAGGCGTCGGGCGGCGGGCACCACGGCGAAGGCGCGATCGTCCAGCGCCAGATCGTCGGTGGCGCTGCCGGCGTCGGGCAACAGCGTCGCTTGCAGGCGGGTGTCGGCGGCCGGGACGTCGGGCAACAGATGACGCACGCGCTGGCCCGGCGCCAGCGTCAGGCGCAGGCGATCGATGGGGACGGCCTGTGGACCGGCGGCGATCTCCACCACCGCGGTGGTGGTGACCGGGCGGAAATTTTGCAGCACCAGCGCTGCCTCCACCGCGGTTGGATCGGCCGGCTTTCGCCGCGCGGACAGCGACAGCAGGGCGACGTTGTTCTGACGCTTGCCGACGGCCACGAAGCGGGCGTCGATGCCGGCCAGCGACAGCCCGCCGTCGGTGGCCGCCGCGTCGTCCAAGCCGATCTGTTCCCGGGCGTCTTCCGGAAAGGCGCCATCGCTGATCAGGATCAGCGTCGGGTGCGGGCGCTCGCGCAGCACGGCGCGGGCGAAGCGCAGGGCGGCCAGCAGATCGCCCGGTTCTTCGCTGACCATCAGCGGGGCGATGGCGGCGCGCAGCCGAGCCGGGTCGTCGTCGAAGCCACTCTCCGGGCTGACGTCGGCGGCGAACGAAACCATCATCGCCCGGTCGCCGCCGCCCAGCCCATCGACGACGGCGTCGGCGGCGCGGCGCGCCCGTTCCAGGCGCGGGCCGTCTTCGTCGCGGGCGCCCATCGACGCCGAGCGATCGATCAGCACCACGATGCTGCGGCCGCGATCGTTCGCGGTGGCCGGGCGCGGATCGGCGGCCGCCAGCAACAGCAAGCCCAGGAAGGCGAGCTGCAGCAGCAACGACACCCAGCGCCGCAGCCGGCGCGCCCATCTTTCCGAACGTCGCTCGCCGCCGACAGCGGTCCACAGCGGCGCGAACGCCACCACCACCTGCCGCCGCTGTCGCTTCAGCAGATAAAGTCCAGTCAGCGCGGCGGCCCCCACCACCGCCACGCCGGCCGCGACCCCGGCCGGAAGGCCTCCCATCACAAAGCCAGAAAGGTCGACCACCGGCACCCGCGTCGCTCCTCAGCCGAGAACGCCGCCGGCGCGAAAAAGCCGCAGCACCACCTGATCGAAAGGCGTGTCGGAGGTGATGCAGAAGCAAGGGACGGCGTGCTCGCGGCAAAAGCCTTCGATACCCCGCAGCAGCGCCGTCCGCCGGCGTCGGTAGGCCTCGACCACCGCGGGCGCGATGGTCAGCTCGCGCTCTTCGCCGGTCTCCACGTCGCGGATGGTGAGCTCGCCGCGCAACGACGGGTTGGCCTCGTCGGGCGCGCTGATCTGGATGACCATCAACTCGAAGCGGTTATAGCGCAATAGATCCAGCGCCTGCCGATAGCCGGCGGGGTCGTAGAAGTCGGAGATCAAGATGACCAGACCGCGCCGCCCGCGCCGCTGCTGCCGCAAAAACGTTTTCACCGCGGTGGCCAAATCAGTGCGGCCGACCGGCGCCACGCCGTCGAGGAAACGCAAGAGCGGCAGGATGTGGCCTTTCCCGCGCGCTGGCGGCAAACCGCCCGCCAGCGTGTCGTTGATCGGGTACAGCGCCACCCGATCCAGATTGCTGAGCCCGACGTAAGCCAACGCCGCGCCCACCTGCAGCGCGACGTCCAGCTTGCGCGGCTGGCCCATGCCCATCGAGGCGCTGGAGTCGACGAGAACGGAGATGGAAAGATCTTCGTCCTCTTCGAACAGGCGCACCAGCAGGCGGCCGACCCGGCCGTACAGATTCCAGTCCAGGTAGCGGAGATCGTCGCCGGCGGCATAAGCGCGGTGATCAGCGAATTCGATCCCGCTGCCCACCCGCCGCGTGCGGCGATCGGCGCGGGCCAGACCGGCGAAGCGGCGCTTGACGATCACGCTCAGGGTTTCCAGCGTGCGCAAGAATCGTTCGTCGAAGCGGGCGCTGGGCGGATCGGCGACCGAGGCGGCGGTGGGAGCGGCTGCGCTCATTCGGTTTCCGGAAGCGCGGCCACCACGCCCGCCACGATGGCGTCGGTGGCGATCCCCTCGGCCTCGCCTTCGAAGTTCAAGAGCACGCGGTGGCGCAGCGCGGGTGCCAGCACCGCTCGCACGTCGGCAAATGACGGCGCAAAGCGCGCATCGCGGATGGCCCGGATCTTCGCCGCCAGGATCACCGCTTGCGCCCCGCGTGGCGAGCTGCCGTAACGAACAAACTTCTTCACCTCGGCCAAGGGCGAGCGGGTGGGGTGCGTGGCCTCGATGATGCGCACGACGTAATCCTGGATCGGCCGCGCCACCGGCACTTGCCGCACCAGCGCGCGCATCTGCAGCACGCGCGCGCGGCCCAGTACCGGACCCTGCGGCGGTTCCGGCGCGCCCGTCGTGCGATCCAGGATGGCGTGTAGATCGTCGCGGCGCGGGAAATCCACCCGCAGCTTGAACAAGAACCGATCCAGCTGCGCCTCTGGCAGCGGATAGGTGCCTTCCATTTCGATCGGGTTCTGGGTGGCCAGGACGAAGAACGGCGCCTCCAGCGGATAGGTGGTCTTTCCGACGGTGACGGACTGCTCCTGCATCGCCTCCAGCAGCGCGGACTGGGTCTTGGGCGTGGCGCGGTTGATCTCGTCGGCCAGCACGAGGTGCGCAAAAATTGGTCCGCGCTGGAATTCGAACCGACGATCGCCGCCGCTTTCGATGATCATGTTGGTGCCGATGACGTCGGAGGGCATCAGGTCTGGCGTGAACTGCACGCGCGAAAAAGAGAGCTCCAGCGCCTCGCCCAGCGTGCGCACCAGCAGGGTCTTGCCCAGGCCGGGCACTCCTTCCAGCAGGACGTGGCCGCCGGCCAGCAGCGCCGACACCACGCCTTCGACAATGTCGATGTGCCCAACCAGACGTCTGCCGATGGCGGAGTACAGAAGATCCAGGTCGCGCCGAAAATCAGCCACCAATCGGCTGACGGCGGCAGGATCGGCGGCAGGATCGGCAGAGAGATCGGCGACGGGCGGTGTTGCGCTGGCGCTGGTCATGGGCCTCCGGGGGGCGCAGTCAGGGTCGAGGCGGCGGTTGTCGGCGCGCGCGGCCGAATGAGCTGAAAATAGCGCCGCACCAGATAACGCTGGCCGGGTGGCACAGCAGTGGCGTCCAGCGACTCTTCGATCACTGCGCCGTAATCCTGAAAGACGCGGCGATAGTCCTCGCGCGCGAAGCCGCGGGCGGCCGCCGCTTCGATCACCTGTGACCGCTTGGGGCCGGCCGCCGAGCGCACGGCCGCTTCGCGTTCGTGGCCGCGGGTGGTGCGCTGATCTTTCTGCCGGCCCAGGGCGTCGCCGCCGTTTTCATTGCCGATGCCGTCGCCGCCGGTCGCCGTCCCCGTTCCGCCCGCGCTCTGGCTGTCGCCCTGGCCTGGCTCGCTGCCGCCGGCCGACGATTCACCGGCGATCCCTTCGCCCGCCGGCTGTCCGGCGGAAGCACTGTCGCCGCTGCCATCGCCGTCGTCGCCTGGTTCATCGCCGCCGCTGGGATCGTCGCTGTTGCTGTCGCTTTCGCCTTCGTTGCCATCGCCGTCGCTTTGGCCACGCTGGCCGCCGCGACGGTTGGCGCGCGCGGCGTTCGGTTGGCCGTTGGCGGCGCGGGCGAACCGTTGTTGCTGCTGACGTTGGCGGCGCTGTTCGGGAGTGTCGCCCGGCTGACTGTCGTTGCCTCGCCGCAGGCGCTCGCGCAGTTGCTGGATGGCCTGGGAAAGCCGCTGCCGGACGCTGGCGCCGCTCGCTTGTTGTTGCATGCGCGGCAAGGTGCGGCCGCTCTGGCGCAGCTGCTGCTGGCAGGCGGCCGGGTTGTCACGGCAGGCGGTGGCGGTGTCGCGCAGGTCGCGATCAAGATGTTGCAGCCGTCGTTCGGGCGGCGCGCTGTTCTGATCGACGCCGGCGGCCAATTGACTGTTGTTGCTCGCAGACGGGCGCTGCAACCGTCGGGGTGCTTCATCATCGCCGCCGCCGCCGGCGCGGTCGCTGGCGCTGCCGGCGGAACCCGCGCCGCTGCGGTCGTCGCCGTTGCGGCCGAGCGCGGCAGCTTCGCTGGCGGCGGCTTGTTTGGCGGCGCGCTCGAACGCCTGGGCCAGGGTCTCGCGCTGGGTGGCGCCGGCGCTGGCGGCGCGCGCCGCCAGATCGGCCGCCGCTTGTTCGGTGGCGGCGCCGTCGCCAGCATTCAGTGCCTCGGCCAGCGGGCGCGTCGCCGCTGTCGCTTGCAGCGCTTCGCCAGCGACGCGCAACTGGTCGGCCAGGGCAGCGGCGTCGCGGGCGGCTTGCTCCGACTGTCGTTGCAAGGCGGCCAGACGCTCCAAGGCGGAGCCCCGATCCAGGCCGGCGCTGGTCAACGTGCGGAGCGCGTCGCCAAGTTCCTTGGCCAGCGCTGCCAGCGTCGGATCATCCAGCGCTTGCGCCGCTGCGGCCGCCGCGCGCGCCTCCTCGGTCTCGGCGTCGATGTCGCGGCTCTCCAGCAAGGCAGGTTTCGGCGTCGCCCGCGCCGCCGTCGCCGTGGCCAGCGCGTGCCCGCGATGACCGGACAGCGGGGCAAACACCGCCACCACCAGCGCCGCTGCGCCCGCCAGCAAGACCAGCGTTCCCCGCGGCCGGCGCAAGGGCGCTACCGCCGCCGGCGAAAGGCCGCCGGCTCGTTCAACAACATCGCTGATCGCCGCGAAGGAAAACGGCGTCGGCGGTTGATCGATGAACGCCAGCGCCGACAGCGCGCGATCTTCACCGGCCGCCGTTCGATCGACCTGCCGCGCGCATCGCTGCAGGGGGATGGGCCGCCCCCCAGCGATCAACGCGGCGACCACCGCCGCGCCGACGATCAAAAGGACCAGCGTCGACAGCGAACCGGTGTCGCCGCGCCAGCGAACGACGGCCAGCCACGGCGCGCCCACGGCCAGCGCCGCCGCCGCGCCCAGCACCGCGCCTTGCAAAGCCGCGAGGCCGCGCAGGCGGCGGCGCACCCGGCGCAGGATGAGCAGCAACTGGTCGCGCGGGGGCACGGCTCGATCTTACCAGATGCTCTTGCCGCCAACCGCGGCCGCGCCCCCGTCAGAGGCACGCATTCGTCGCCCCCCGCCCGCTTCTGGTAATCTCAGACGCCGGCGTGAGATCCGCACTGCTGTTCTGCACCGCTGCCTGCATCATCGTCGGTGCGGGCGGTTGCCGGCACGCCAGAATCGCCGAACCGGTGGCGAAGGTTGGCGCCGAGTTTCAACCGCCGCCGGCCCCGAGGAGTCCGAACCGAGTGAAACTGACCCTGAAAAATGGCCTGCAAGTCGTACTGGAAGAAAACCACGCCGCGCCGGTGGTGGCGCTGCAGGCGTGGGTGCGGGTCGGTTCTGCCGACGAGCCGCTCGAACTGGCCGGCGTGGCGCACGTGTTCGAACACATGCTGTTCAAGGGGACCGCCCGGCGCGGCGTCGGCCAGATCGCCCGCGAGGTCGAAGCAGCGGGCGGCGAGATCAACGCCTGGACCAGCTTTGACGAGACCGTCTACCACCTGGTGCTGGCGGCGCCGTTTCTGGACACCGGCATCGACATCCTGGCCGACGCGCTGACCAACGCGGCCTTCGATCCCGAAGAGCTGGGGCGCGAGCGCAAGGTTGTGCTTGAGGAGATCAAGCAGGGGCTGGATAGTCCGGACCGGGTGGCGTCGCAGATGTTGTTTTCGGAAGCCTACAAAGTGCATCCCTACGGCCGGCCGGTGATCGGCAGCGAGTCCACGGTCAGCGCGCTCAGCCGGCGTCAGATCGTCGAATTTTTTCAGCGCCACTATGTCGCCGGCAACATCACGCTGGTGGTGGTGGGCGATTTCGACACCGCGACGGCCGAGCAAAAGATCGCCGCCGCCTTCGCCGGCATGCGCGCCGGTTCGACGGCGCCGTCGCGGCCGGCCGAGCCGGCGCAGCTGGCGGCGCGCCTGGCGGTGGCGGCGCGTGACGTGCGGGAGACCCAGATCCTGGTGGCGTTCCGTACACCTGCCCTCATCCATGACGACGTCGCGGCGCTGGATCTGCTGGCCGTGGTGCTGGGGCAGGGGGAAAGCTCGCGCCTTAATTTACAGATTGTGCGCAACCGCCAGCTAGCCAGCGCGGCGCACGCGTTCATGTTCAGCTCCCGCGATGCGGGGCTGCTGGTGGTGGGCGCGACCCTGCCGCCCGGACGCCTGGAAGATCCGACCCGCGCCCTGCTGGACGAATCGCTGCGGTTGGGCCGCGAGGAGATCTCGCCCGACGAGCTGGAGAAGGCGCGCACCATCCTGGAAAGCGATCTCATCTTCGACAAGGAGACCGTGCAAGGGTACGCGCGCAAGCTGGGCTTCTTCGCCTGCGTCGCCGGCAGCACGGACTTCGAAGACAGTTACTTCCGTCGGCTGAGCCGGGTGACGCCCGCCGACCTGCGCCGGGTCGCTGCGCAATACCTGCGCGTGGATCGCTTGAGTCTGGCCGCGCTGGTGCCGGAGGCCAGCCTGCGCCGCAAGGACGGCGCGCTGGCGCTGCTGGCGGGCAAGCTGCAGGCGGTGGTGGCAGCGGCGGAAAAGCGCGCTGACCGTCGCGTGGTCAAGGCGCCGGCGGCGCCGGCCGTCGCCGATGTGGTGCGCACCGTGCTGCCGTCGGGGATGCGCGTGCTGGTCCTGCGCGACGCCACGGTCCCGCTGGTGTCGGTGCAGGCGACCTGGCCGGGTGGCCTGCGCAACGAAGACGTGCGTTCGAATGGCATCAGCAACCTGCTGGCGGCGCTGATGGTTCGCGGCACCAAGACCCGCAGCGCCGAGCAGATCATGCACGAGGTGGAAACCGCGGCGGGCACGCTGGGCGGATTTGCCGGCCGCAACAGCTTTGGCCTGCGCGCGGAATTTCTGTCCAAGCATTGGGAGCGCGGCTTTGAAATTCTGGCCGATTGCATTCGCAACCCGCAATTCTCGGAAGAGGAGCTGGACCACGAACGGCGCATCGTCGTCGAGGAGATCCGCGCCCAGGACGATAACGTCGGACAGATGACCTTTCGGTTGTTTCACGGCGCGCTCTGGCGGGCGCACCCGTACCGCCTGGACGTGCTGGGTACGGCCGATTCGCTGGCCGGCCTCAACCGCCGCAAGCTGCTGGATCACTATCGACGCCACTACGGCGTCGGTGGGCTGACCGTGGCCGTGGTGGGCGACGTCGACGCGGAGACGGTGGTGGCCAAGCTGCAAGCCCTGCTGGGCGACGCGCCCACCGGGTCGGTCAGCAGCGTCACCGTCGCCCGCGAACCACTGCGCGACCAGCCGGCCGAGGTGTTTCGCTTTCTCAGCAACAAAGAACAGGCGCACGTGGTGGTCGGCTATCCGGGGGTCACCTTGACCGATCCGGACCGGTTCTCCCTGGAAATTCTCGCTCAGATCCTGTCGGGGCAGGGCGGCCGCCTGTTCGTCGAGATGCGCGAAAAGCGCGCGCTGGCCTATCGGGTCAGCGCATTTTCGCTGGAAGGGATCGATCCCGGTTACTTCGCCGTCTACATCGCCTGCAGCCCGGAGAATTTGGAACCGGCCGTGGAAGGGATCCGCGCCGAGATAAAGCGGCTGGTCGAGGACGGCGTCACCGTCGAGGAGGTCGAGCGCGCACGCCGTTATCTGATCGGCACGCACGCCATCGGCATGCAGCGCAAAAGCGCGCTGGCAGCGACGCTGGCCTTTCACGAGACGTACGGTCAGGACTGGCGCGAGTACCGGCGCTATGGCGAGCGCCTGGGCACCATCACGGTCGCCGACGTGCAGGCGGTGGCGCGCAAGTACCTGGTGCCGGCGCGCGAAGTGACCGCGGTGGTGCGGCCGAAGGACGAAACCCCGGCGATCGGGAAGGCCCGAGCCGAGGCGGCGCGCGGTCCGGGGACGCCGCGGCCAGCGGCTGGTGACGCCGTCGAACGAGACGGAGGGGCGTCGGGAGCCGGGCCCGGGCCCGCACCGGCGCGCTAGCGACGATGGCCGGTTGCACCGCCTGCTCGGCACAGGTCGAACTCGACGATCCGTACTGCGCGCACTGTGGCGCGCCGGTGAGCGATCCGCTGCTGGGCACGGTGGTCGGCGAGCGCTACCGCATCGTCAGCCGCCTGGGCGTGGGCGGCATGGGCGTCGTCTATCGCGCCGAGCACACCATGATGCGCCGGGATCTGGCCATCAAGGTGCTGCTGTCCGAACTTTCGGGCCGCGACGAATTTGCCCGCCGTTTTGAACGCGAGGCCCAATCAGCCAGCCGCCTGGGCCACCCCAACATCATCACTGTCACCGACTTTGGACGGATGCCCGACGGGTCGCTGTTCTTGGCCATGGAGTATCTGGCCGGCGCGTCGCTCACGTCGGTGATCAGCGAAGGACCGGTGCCGCGCCCGCGCGCCCTGAACATCGTGCGGCAGATCTTGCGCGCCCTGGACCACGCGCACGCCGCCGGCGTCATCCATCGCGATCTCAAACCCGACAACATCATGCTG
Source organism: Polyangia bacterium (assembly GCA_036268875.1). GTDB lineage: Bacteria > Myxococcota_A > Polyangia > Fen-1088 > Fen-1088 > DATKEU01. The sequence continues at coordinate 46,505 of DATATI010000049.1, forward strand.
GTCGAACGCGATGGACACCCGGACGTGGTGAAGATTCTGGATTTCGGGATCGCCAAGGTCACCGAGCCGCTGTCCGGTCACGAAGCACTGACCCAGGCCGGCGTCATCTTCGGTACCCCCGAATATCTGTCGCCTGAGCAAGCGTTGGGCGAGACCGTCGACGGCCGCGCCGATCTGTACGCCACCGGCGTGATCCTCTACGAGATGCTGGTCGGGCGGCGCCCGTTTGAATCCGACGACAAGGTGAAGATCATCTCCATGCACCTGGCGCACGCCCCGCCGCGCATGCGCGACGTGAACGCCGACGTCGACGTGCCGCCCGCGCTGGAGCAGGTGGTGCTGCAAGCGATGGAGAAACACCGCGAGCACCGCTTCGCCACCGCCACCGCGTTCCTGCAAGCGCTGGAAGACGCCGAGTCGGGCGGCGAGCCCGGCTATGAAATGGAGTGGGGCGCCACCGCGCCGCACGACTCGGGTGCAGCGCGCGGCGGCCCATCGCTGGTGGCCAGCGTGGCCAGCCTCCTTCACGATAGACGCTGGCGGCGCGGCCTCGGGGCGACGGCCTTGACGCTGGTGGCGATGGTGGGCCTGCTGGCCGTGCGACGGCCGCGCCACGCGCCCGGCCCCTCGGCGCCGACGCACCTCGCGTCGCCGGTTCGTGCGCAGACCCCGCGCCAGCCGTTCCCCAGCCGTCCGCCGCCCGAACCGCCGTCGGTCGCACGTGCAAAGACGACAGAGTCGGCGCCGGAGGTTGTCACGCCCGTCGATGACGTTACCGAGTTGGCGCGCGCCGCCAACGACGGCACCGACCTGGCGCGCCGCCAGCGCGCCGCCACCAAACTGGACGAAGAAGGTCGCGGCGATCGCGTCGACCGGGTCAGCCTGATCATCCTGCAGTTGCGCCAAGCCCGTTCCTGCGACGAACGGAAGCCGTTGGTGGAAAAACTGCGCGCTATGGGCGACGCCCGGGCCCTGTCGGCTTTGCGCGGACTGCGCGGGAAAATGATCGGCCACGTGGTGCGCCTGGGCGGCACCAACACCGCCTGCATGAAAAAAGAGCTCGCGGCGGCGATCAAAGCGCTAGAAACGAAGTCGTGAGTCCGAAAATGAAGATACGGATCAAGAACGATCCGCGCAACCTGCTCAGCAGCCTGCTGCTGGTCTTTCCGCTGTTGCTGATTTACCAGGTCGGCGTCTTGTTCACGCTGCCGATGCTGAACGGCGCCGATTTTCTCACCGTCTTCTTGTTCCGAAATCTCGGCCTCACCACTTCGCAGTACCTGGCCTACACCGCCGTCGTCGCCGTGCTGTTCGGGGTAGCGGTCGCTGTGTTGCGGCGCAAGCAGCGGTTCGATCCGAAGATCGTCGTCCCGGTCTTTCTGGAAAGTGCGATCTATGCCCTGACGATGGGCTCGCTGATCATCTTCGTGATGACCCGGGTTTTCGGGATCTCGCCGCGATTGGCCGGCGGCATCGTGCAACAGCAAGGATTTCTGACCCGGTTGGTGATGTCGCTGGGCGCGGGCGTCTACGAAGAAACGGTTTTTCGGCTGGTGTTATTGGGGGGCCTGGTGGCGCTGAGCCAGCGCGTGCTGGGCCTGGCGCGCTGGGTGGCGCTCATCATCGGCCTCTGCATCTCGTCGCTGCTGTTCTCGGCCATGCACCATATCCCGCCCTACGGCGATCCGTTGCAGGTCGGGATCTTCACCTTCCGGGTGCTGGCGGGCGTGTGCTTCGGTCTGCTGTTCTGGTTTCGGGGATTCGCCGTCGCCGTCTACACGCACGCGCTTTACGACCTGTACGTGCTGCTGGTTCGCTGAGGCCGCCGCGCGCCGGTGTTACTTCTTGCCTTTTTTGGCGGCCTTGGTCGGCTTGCTGGGCTTCACGGCGGTGCGCTTGGCCGGCGCTTCGTTCACAGCGCGCGTGGGCTTGGCAGTCCGGGTAGCCCCGGCCGGCTTGGCGGCAGGTGCTGCTTTGGCGGGCACCGGCTTGCGGTTCTTGGCGGCGTCCGCGGCAGGCGCAGCCTTGGCGGCAGGCGCTTTCGCGGCGGCGGTCTTGGCGTCCTTGCCTTGGTGCGCGTCCTTGGCCGCTTCTTTCGCGGGCGCCGCTTTGTGGGCGGGCCCGTGCGCGTCCTTGGCCGCGTGCCCGGTTTTCGGCGCGTGCGCATCCTTGCTCGGATGAGCGTCCTTGGGGACGTCCTTGAGCGCGGCTTCTTTGACGTCTTTGCCAACGACGACTTCCTTGCCGGCGCCTTTGCTCTTGGCCACGACGGCCTTCGGCATCTTGGCGTTCGATGGTCGGCCGTCACCTTCAGCGGCCAGCGGCAAGCCGGGCATGTCGCGGCGGTTGTGGACCAGCACGCGGCGGGCGTCCTTGAAGGTGATCTCCACCTTGCTGTCCGAGAGAACCTCGGAGACGAACCCGCGCCCGAACTTGGGGTGGGTGACGATCACGTTATCGTGGTAGTGCTCACGAAATTCGTACGGCTTGCCGCCTTTTTCGCCGTGCTTGTGGAAGAACTCTTCCCACGAAACCTTTTTCATCATCGCGCGCTTTTTGGCGGCGATGGGCTCGGGAACGTCGTCCTCGACATCCCCGCGCGGCTTGCGAAACGAGTGGACGTCGCCGCAGGGATTGCACTGCACCCGGCGAATTTCGTCTTCGTACTTCGAAATCACGACGTGCGTGGTATCGCCCTTGCACTTGGGGCAGTACGCCTCGACGTCAGAGCCGACCTCGTCGACCTCGTCTTCGAACATGAAGTCCATCGATCCGCCTTGGTTAATGTTTCGGCTACTAACACAGTCGCGATAGGCCTGCAAGAATAAGAGAGAAAATCCGGACCGTTCGATGTAAAACGAGCGCCGAGTTCATGCGCTATTTCGACGCCAAAGTGGTGGAGAATCGGTCCCTGGGTGGCGGTTATTTTGTCCTGCGGCTTGCTGATTGCCAGTCGCTGGAAGGTGCAAACCCTGGGCAATTCATAATGATTCGCGGTAATTGGGAGCGCGACCCACTACTGCCGCGAGCCTTTTCGTTGATGTCGGTCGGTCCCGGCGGTCATGCCGAGGTAATGGCAAAAACAGTCGGGCGGGCAACCGCTCTTTTGGAAAGAACCGGCGCCGGGGCTTTTTTGTCGGTCCTGGGTCCTCTTGGTACCAGCTTCCCCGAACCGAGTGCCGAAGTGATGGATCTTTTGGTGGCGGGCGGGGTGGGGCTGCCCCCGCTTTACATGCAGGCCTCCTTGGCCGGCGAACGGAAACTGGCCCGGCGGAGCGAGGTCCTTTATGGCGGGCGCGGCGAGGCGGACATCGTGCTGCGCGAAGAGATGACTGGGATGGGCGTGGGCCTGCGCGTTACCACTGAAGATGGAACACTGGGTTTGCGCGGCCTGGTAACGTTGGCCCTGGAGGAGCGCATCGCCGTCCATCAGGGAAAGGGTCGGCCGCTGCGGGTAATGGCGTGCGGTCCCAACGCGATGTTATGGGCGGTGGCCCGCCTCGCCAAGAAACACGAGATTCCTTGTTTCATTTCCTTGGAAGAGCAGATGGCTTGCGGCATCGGCGTCTGTCTGGGTTGCGCCATCCCGGCGCGGTCGCGGCCCTTCCGGTATGTGTGCAGCAACGGTCCGGTTTTCGACGCCGCCGACGTTCTGGACGTGCCGCCGGCCGGTGGCCCGCCGCCTCCGACGACGTGCGTGGTGTAAGCGGCATGGCCGGCGATGTTTCTTTGCAAATCGAAACCGGCGGGCTGCGGTTTCGCAATCCCATCCTCACGGCTTCGGGCACGTTCGGCTACGGCCGTGAGTTTGAATCGCTGACCGACCTTTCAAACCTGGGCGGCCTGGTCACGAAAGGCATTTCGCCCTTGCCCCGCTTCGGCAACCAGACGCCGCGCATCTGCGAGACAGCGTCCGGAATGCTGAACTCGATCGGCCTCGAGAACGTCGGCGTCGAAGGCTTCGAGCGCGAAAAGCTGCCTTATCTGCGGACCACCGGCACCCGCGTCTTGGTGAACTTCTTCGGCACCACCTTCGACGAATACGTCGACTGCGGCGCCCGCTTGGCCCGGCTGTCCGGCGTCGACGCGTTGGAGATGAACGTCTCGTGCCCCAACATCAAAGCCGGCGGCATCGAGTTCGGCACCGACCCGCGCGTGCTGGGCGATCTGGTGCGTGCCTGCCGTGCCGTGGTCGGCAAGCCGCTGTGGGTAAAGCTGACTCCCAACACCTCTGACATCGTCGCTTTGGCCAAGGCGTGCGCGGACAACGGCGCCGATGGTCTGTCGATCATCAACACCATCACCGGCATGGCCATCGACGTGCGCACGCGGCGTCCGAAGATCGCCACCGTCTTCGGCGGACTGTCGGGGCCGGCGATCAAGCCGATCGCGCTGCGCATGGTATTTCAAGTGCGGCGCGCCGGTGTGCCGCTGCCGATCTCCGGCATCGGTGGCATTCAGGACGCCACGGACGCGATCGAGTTCTTTCTGGCGGGTGCCAGCACGGTCCAGATCGGGACGCAGAACTTCGTCGACCCGGACGCGGGCGGTCGCATTGTGCGTGACTTGGCGGTGCGCTGTGCGACTGATGGAATCAGCGACATTCGCGAGCTGGTTGGCGCCCTGAAAACCGGCTAATCAGGCCAGCGGAATGCGCCATTTTTGCTCTTGACTCGCGCGGTTACGAAGATTTAACTGCCTCGAAACCGCTGTGAAACACACCGGAGGTAGCGTGGGTCACTCATGAAAAAGATCGAAGCCATCATCAAGCCTTTCAAGCTGGACGACGTCAAAGATCGACTCCGCGAGATCGGGGTGCAAGGCATGACGGTCTACGAGGTGAAAGGCTTCGGTCGCACCGGCGGGAAGAAAGAGGTCTATCGCGGCTCGGCGTACGTGGTGGATTTCGTGCCCAAGGTTCGCATCGAGATCGTCGTCAAGGACGACATCGTTCGCGACGTCGTGGAGGCGATCTTGGCGGTGGCGCGCACCGGCCGCATCGGCGACGGAAAAATTTTCGTCACGCCGGTCGACGAGGCCATCCGCATCCGCACTGGCGAACGCGGCGACGACGCACTTTAAAATTTGAAATCACGTACGACAACACATCAACCGGGAATGCCCAGGGGAACATCATGACTCCAGCAGAGGTCCTGAAATACGCGGAAAAGAACGGCGCCAAGTTCGTCGACTTCAAGTTCGTCGACCTTCTCGGCATCTGGCAGCACACCACCATGCCGATCGGCAAGCTTGAGGTGGATTCGTTCAAGGATGGGTTCTTCTTCGACGGTAGCTCCATCCGTGGCTGGCAGCCGATTCACGCGTCGGACATGATCTTCATCCCTGACGCCGCCTCCGCTGTGATGGACCCGTTTCCTGCCATCCCGACGCTATCGTTGATCTGCGACATCGTCGACGCCATCACCAAGCAGCCGTACTCGCGCGATCCGCGCACCATCGCGGCCAAGGCCGAGGCGTACCTCAAGACCACCGGCATCGGCGACACGTCGTACTTCGGTCCCGAGCCCGAGTTCTTCATCTTCGACGAGGTTCGTTTCTCCGAGGGCCCGAACCGCTCCAGCTACCTGGTGGATTCGATCGAAGGCGCCTGGAACAGCGACCGCACGGAAAGCCCGAACCTCGGCTACAAGCCGGCGCACAAGGGCGGGTACTTCCCGGTCGCCCCGACGGATACCCTCGGTGATTTGCGCGCCGAGATGGCCACCGTGATCATGGGCGTCGGCATCCCCGTCGAGGTGTTCCACCACGAGGTCGCCACCGGCGGTCAGTGCGAGTTGTCGATGAAGTTCAACACGCTCAAGACCATGGCCGACTGGACCATGTGGTACAAATACATCGTCAAGAACGTGGCCCGGAAGCACGGCAAGACGGCGACGTTCATGCCGAAGCCGATCTTTGGCGACAACGGCTCGGGCATGCACTGCCACCAGTCGATCTGGAAGAACGAGAAGAACTTGTTCGCCGGCGACGGATACGCCGGTCTGTCCGAGATGGCGCTGCACTATATCGGCGGCATCCTGAAGCACGCGCCGGCCATCCTGGCCATCACCAACCCCGGCACCAATAGCTATAAGCGTCTGGTGCCCGGTTATGAGGCGCCGGTAAATCTGGCGTACTCGTCGCGCAACCGCTCGGCGTCGGTGCGTATCCCGATCGGGACCACCTCGCCGAAGAGCAAGCGCCTCGAGTTCCGCTGCCCTGATCCGACGGCCAACCCTTACCTGGCCTTCGCGGCGATGATGATGGCTGGCGTCGACGGCATCCAGAACAAAATCAGCCCGGGAAACCCGCTGGACAAGGACATCTACGCGTTGGCCCCGGAAGAGCTGAAGGACGTGCCCAAGGCGCCAGGCTCGCTGGACGAATCGCTGAAGGCGCTGGAGAAAGACCACGCGTTCTTGCTGAAGGGCGACGTCTTTACCCCGGACGTCATCGAGACCTGGCTGGAGTACAAGCGGGAGCACGAGGTCGACGCCCTTCGCCTGCGTCCGCACCCGCACGAGTTTGCGTTGTACTTCGACAACTGATCGCTCGCGGCGCTTGCTGCGTGGGGGGATTAAATCCCCCCACGTCGCTTTCCCATCGGATTGTTCGCGCAAGCTGAGGCGGCGCGGTGACTTCGGCCGATCTATGGGCGTCACGGAAGGGGCCTCTGCGCTTCCGCGCGCGGTTGTTTGACCTGGAAAACCAGGTGGCCTAAAATTCCGGGGCCGCGGAAGTCCGCAGAATCCCATGGGAGGGCTCTCTTTTAGCGATCGCGCCGCGAGGTCCGTTTGGCGTCTTTTTCCCAAGCGGGCGCTGTCCAGCGCCATCGGCTGGGGGGCCAAGCGGGAACTTCCAGGCCCAGTGCGGGTAGCGGTGCTGACGCAGTTTGCGCGCACCTACGGCATCGACGTCAGCGAAGCGGAGAAGCCGCTGGCGGATTACGTCAGTATCGACGATTTTTTCACCCGGCGGTTGCGTAACAGCGTGCGTCCCATTGATCAGGCGCCAAACACGGTGATCTCGCCCGCGGACGGAACGGTGGTCGAATGCGGGTTGGCCGAAGATGGCCAATTGATCCAGGCCAAGGGTGTTCGCTTTACGCTGGACGAGCTGCTCGACGATGTCGCGCTGGCCGATCGGCTTCGCGGTGGGGCCTACTTGACGACTTATCTGTCGCCGCGCGATTACCACCGGGTGCACACGCCGACGGCCGGCGGCGTGGTCGGATGGCGCCATATTCCCGGGCTACTGTTTCCCGTCAACGCCGGCAGCGTTCGCCGCGAGCCCGGCCTGTTCGTCCGCAACGAACGGTTCATCAGCGTCATCGAAGGCGCGGCCGGTCTTTCGGCCGTGGTGATGGTGGCGGCGGTCGGCGTCGGCCATGTTACCGCTTCGTACGACGCAGACGTGGCTACCCACGGGCAGCCCTTTCAGCGTGCCGGCATCCGTCATCGCCAGTACAGCGCCCCGCGACCCATCGCCCTCGGCGGCGAGCTGGGAATTTTTCACATGGGTTCGACGACGATCGCCCTTTTCGAGCCGCGACGGGTGACACTGGACGCATTGCCTGCCGGAAGCTCAACTAAGATGGGACTGCGAGTGGGCGGCATTGCCGCCCGACGGCCAGGCAGCGAGAGCTAAAACACGGTGGGTAAGACAGAACAACCGCAGGCCCCGCCTGCCGTCGGTGACGACGACAGCGACGCTTTACCCATGGAGATTCAAATCGAGGTCGTCGCCGACGTGCCGGGCGACGAGGACAGGTCGTATTTGACGCCGACGCCACCGGCGGGCATTCCCGTGTCAACCGAACGGGCCAGCGGTGGCATCGCTATCGAAGGCGGCGACTTCGCCACGCCAGCACCCGACCGCAAGCGGCGGATTACCCAGCCACGAGGCATGCCGGTCGTCGAGGTGCCACCGGCAGAAGAGCCGGTCGCTGCCTCGTCGGCCGTCGCCAACGGGGTGGCAGCCTCCGATTCGTCCTTGGGTATTGAAGAGCCCACTCCCGGCCCGGAAGAGATCACGCTGTCTCTTCCGACGGACCCGCAGGTCCCGCGTCTGCTGTTCGGCGCGCCGCCGACGCCGCCGCCGGACTTCTTGTCGACGCCCACGCCGCCGCCGTTGACGCGGTCGGCCCAAGCTCCGGAGGCTCAGTTGGTGGCGCCATCGCCCCCTCCATTGGAGCGGGCACCGATGCCATCAGCGCAAACGCCGACGCCGTCGCCGCGCACGCCGTCACCTCAAACGTCGTCGCTGCTCGTCGCAGCGTTGCCGCGGACGCCGACGCCTGCACCAGTTCGGCTGACGCCTGCGGGTCTGTTGGCGGGTGCGCCCCCTGTGGTCGACGCCGCTGCAGCAGAAGCCGGGGCGATCCCGGCACGCCCGCTGCCGGACGTCGACAGCGGTGGGAACATTACCCCGCTCGCTTCGACGCTGGCTCACATGGCCGAAGCGGCGCGCTCCGCTGACGCCGGTGGAGCTCCAGACGGGGACGTCAGCGCCGACGACGAGGTCGAACTGATGGATGCTTCAATTGGACAATCGCATACGGAGGCAGCGCGCAAACCGGTGCCACCGCCGCCGCCTGTCTCTGCCACGCCACCGCCCTTGCCCAGCGCTGCGCGTCCGCGCACCCCGGCGGAACTTCTCAGTGCGCTTCCCGTACCAGAGGCGCTATCGCCTCGCCCGCGGCGGCCTAAGCGATCGAAGCCATGGTTTGAAGAAGTCTTTGACGAGGATTATACCCGGACCTTGCCTTTCGTCAGCGTCGATCAAACCGCCAAGGAAGCCACGTTCATCGAGCGCTCGCTGGAAACCGCGCCGGGTGGCGAATTGCTGGACGTCGCCTGTGGCTATGGCCGACACGCGGTCGAGCTCTGCCACCGAGGGTACAAGGTCACCGGCCTCGACCTCTCACTGCCGCTCTTGATTCGCGCCGCCGACGAGGCCCAGCGTCGCGCGGTGTCCGTCAATTTCGTCCACACCGACATGCGCGAAATGGCCTTCGAACGACAGTTCGACGGCGCGTATTGCATGCTCACTTCGTTCGGCTACTTCGACGAGGACGCGAACCTGAAGGTCGCAGAAGGCATCGCGCGCTCGTTGAAACCCGGAGCGCGGTTCTTGCTGGACGTGGTCAATCGTGACTACGTTGTCGGGGATCTGCCGACGCGCATCTGGTGGGAGGGGATTGGCTGCGTGGTTCTCGAGGAGGTGGATTTTAACTTCCACACCAGCCGGATCACCAGTCGGCGGTCAGTCGTCTTCGACGATGGGCGTCAACTGGAACAGGAGATCTCGATCCGCGCCTATGGTCTACACGAGCTCGGACGGCTGTTGCGGCAGGCCGGTTTCCGCGTCCTGGATATCTCCGGTAGTTTTGCCACGCGCAGCCAGTTTTTTGGCAGCGCCTCCCGCAACCTTCTGATCCTGGCGGAGAAACGTGTCGACGAACATTAGTCCCCGACACGACGGGCCAATTTATAGCCCGGGGACTTTGTGACACAGGCCACGCCCGATCCGCGAGCGTCCCGATAAATCGCCTCCGACCGGGCAAAACCTATTGTCAGGTCTCGGGTCCAATCCCATGTTGACGCGGGAATTGATGCGACCAACCGTAGGCCGGAAGCATCCTACTTCCCAAAAGAAATGGGCGTTAACCCGGAATATCTTTCTGTCGAGATTCGTATACCCACAGAGGGTCGCATCGCGCCCTCTCGGAGAAATTGAATGATGGACCGCACGGATGGAAAAGCAAGGTCGCCGCGAAAACACCGAGTGGGCGAATCGCTGCGGAAGGTGAAGGCAGCGCGCACCGGTGCGCGAACGGTGGTGGCAAGAGCCGTCAAGTCGCGTGGGGCCACGGTGGTGGTTCCCTCGCCGGCCAACGATACGCTGCCGCCCGGCATGACCGGCGGCCCCGGCGACGATCCGATGCTGGAACCCGAGACTCTGGCCGGCAATATTGATCTGGCCGAGGAGCTTCCAGAAGCAGCTGGTGATGCCGTTATCGACGAGACCGCGGAAGCGGCCGATGAGCACGCTGAGGCTGCCGATACGTCCGAGGACGACGACGCCGAGAGCGAAGAGACGGAAGTGGTCGCCGAGGGCGCGGCCAAGAAGAAACGTGGCGAGGAAGAACCGACCAGCTTTCTGGCCATGTACTTCCGCGACATGGCCGAGTTGGACGTTCTTCGCCCCGAGCAGGAATTCGAGACGGCGCGCCAGATCGAAGAAATGGAGCTGGATCTGTGGAGCACGCTGCTTGGGTTCGCGCCCGGCGCTGGTTGGATCGCCGACGCCGTCGAGCGCGCCGTCGAAAAACCGGTGCTCGAGGCGAAGGGCTATCGAGCCGCGGCCGAGCGGGCGCGCAGCAAGGCGTCCATCCAGGCGCGCGCGCGCTTCGAGAAGGCCGGTGCGCAGCTGGGGGCCAAGCTTCGCGTGATGGACATCGACCGCCTGTTTCTCGAGGCGGCGTTGAACGAGATTCAACGAGTCGGTCGCGCCACCCAGGGCCTGCCATTCGAAGGCTCGGTGCCGTTTTCCACCTCGACCAAGGCGTTCCGCGAATATGTGCGGATTGTCGGGGGCAAGGCTATCCGGTTGAAGGCGGCGAAGAACGAGTTCGTGAAAGCGAACCTGCGCTTGGTGGTGTCGATCGCCCGTCGGTTCAACCACGGCCGCCTGCCGCTGGCTGATCTGATCCAAGAGGGGAACATCGGTCTGATGAAGGCAGTCGAGCGGTATGATTACCGTCGCGGCTTCCGCTTCTCCACGTACGCCAGTTGGTGGATCCGCCATGCCATCAGCCGGGCGCTGGCTGACAAAGGTCGAGCGGTGCGCCTACCGGTGCACATGATCGACGCCTACCACCGCATCGCCAAATCCCAGCGCGAATTGCAATCCAAGCTCGAGCGTCCGCCGACCACCCAGGAGATCGCGGCCGCCACTGGCATCGAGACCGACAAGCTGGAGAAGATGAAGACCTTCCTTTCGGAGACGCCGGTTTCCTTGGATCGGCCCATCTCCGACGAAGACGGCCGGCGTTTGATCGACGTCCTGGTCGATCCGAACGAAGGACCGGCGGTGTCGGAGCAAATGGTCTCGACCGAGACCCAGAGCGAGATGCTGAAGTTGCTGGGTGGTCTCAAGCCCATCGAAGCGGACATCTTGCGCAAACGCTTCGGGCTGGTGAATGACCGCGAGCGGACGCTAAAAGAGATCGGCGACGAGTACAGCTTGTCGCGCGAGCGCGTTCGCCAGCTGCAAGAGCAGGCGCTGGGCAAGATGCGGCGCGCGATGGCGAAACGAGAAATACTCTAAAGCGTGGTCGTGCCTTGACCGCCTCCATCGTGGGGGGCTATCGTCGGCCCTTCACTGCGGAGGCAAAAAGGCATGAAGCGTGTCCGTCTTGCAATCTCGATCCTGTCTTTTGCCGTGCTGGCGAGCTGTCAGCAGAACGGCGGCCCCTTGCGCGTTGACTCGGTCGAGCCGGGCCAAGGGACGACGGGCGGCGGGGACGAGGTGGTCATCAGTGGCGGCGGCTTCGAACCAGGGAAGACTCAGGCCGAGGTGAAATTTGGGCGACGCAAGGCCGAAAGCGTGGTCATCTCATCCAACAATAAGATCAAAGTGATCGCGCCGTCGAACGAGAAGGGCCCGGTCGACATAACGGTGTCGTTCGATGACAGCCCCAGCCTCTTCAAGATCCCGAACGCCTATCGCTATATCGAGCCAGCAGACACCTCCAGCGTCCGGCGCGCGTTCCTATCGGGTGGACAAGGCTCGGGCGGTCCGGCGAAGATCGAGATCGAGAAAAAGTAGCCGCCGCCGCTCAGCGGAACTCGATCCGGAAAAGCTGCTGGCCCATCAGGACGAACGCGCCGGTGGGCACCTGACGTTCGGCTCGGATGCGGAGGAAGGTGCCGTTCGATGAGCCGAGATCGGTTAGGAAGACCTGGCCGTCGCGCAGCGAGATCCGCGCGTGGGTGCCGGAGACGTAGCCGTCCTCCGGGAAAAGAATGTCGCCGCGCTCGCGCCCGAGGACGATCGAATCACCGAAGAGAGGAAACGCCGAACCGTCCAGGTCGCGGCCAACCACCACGGACAGGCGTCCCCAGAAGCCGGGGTTCGGCGTGCCCATGATTTCCGTTCCGTCCTCGAGAGGCTGGGGCGGGGAGATCACCTCAAACCGAAGCAGCTCTTGCCCGATGCGGAAAACGTCGCCTGATTCCAGGGCCTCTTCTTTGCTGATCTTCAGGAAGACGCCGTTCAGGCTGCGCAGGTCGCGCACCGTGAGGTTGGGGCCATTGATGGTGAACTCACCGTGGCGCGGGGACAGGTAAGCGTCCGCGTCGAAAAGAGCACCCTGGCCACGACCAATCAGGTTCTCGCCATCGATCAGGGCGTGCACGCCACCCTCGGAGCCGTCGGGGCGAATCAACACCAGACGTCCGCGCGGCGCCGGTGCGGCAGCCGGAACCGCGCCCGCCGCCATATGCATGGTGCGTTGCTGGCCGCTGACCGGGCGGGCGGCCGGCTTGTCGATGCGCGAGCCGCACGACCCACAAAAGGCGAAGCCGGGCGCCACCGACTTGCCGCAGGTCGGGCAAATTACACCCTCCGGCTTACCGGCGGCTCCTGCGGGGGCGGCGGTGGTGCTGGACGGTCGCATGCCGATTGGTGCGATCGGCGTCCCGAACATCGGCGAGGGCGACGAGCCCGGACGCGGCGGGGCATGCGCACCTAGCTGTCCCGTCCCGGTCCCTGTGGCAGGGGCGGGCGCCGCCACCGCTGCCACGGTCGGCTGCGGCGTGAAGTGCGCCGGCATCTTCGGTGAATCGTTCCAGGGAATGCCGCCCTTTTGCTTGGCGGCGACCGGCGCTGGGCCGGACCCTGATGGGCGATCCGACGCCTTGATCTCGCCTGCGGCGGCGTTGGCCAGCGGAGCCGAAGCTACCACGGGATCTAAGGGCGGCGCCGTACGCGCGACTTCCATCGCCTGGGGCGGATTGGCGGCGGGCGCTTCGACCGGTGGCGGCGTGGCCTCAGTGGACGCCGCAGGCGCGGCCGGTTGAGCCTTTGCCAATTCGCTGCCACAGCCGAGGCAGAACTTGTAGTGGTCCTGGTTTTCTTTGCCGCAGCGGTTGCAGGTGATCAATCGGACCCCCGGGAAACTGCGCCTTCGCAACTAGCACACGCATTGGGGGGCGTCAATCGCCGGCCCCGTCGTTTATGTTCCGACTTGGTGGACAACAAGATCAGTTCAGCTCGACACGCAAAAGTTGTTGTCCCAAAAATACGTAGTCTCCGTTGTTGAGTTCGGCCTCGTCGTTGATGCGGACGAAGGTCCCGTTCTTGGAGCCGAGATCCGTCAGCGTCACCTGGCCATCGGCGCTGATGGCAATTTGCGCATGTTTCCCCGAGATAAAAGGATCGTCGAGGAAGTTCACGTCGTTGCCTTCGCGCCCGATGGTGATGGTTTCGCCGCGCGAACGGTAAATCATGCCGATCTCGCCGCCGCGCAGGCGCTGAATCAACTTCATCTTAGAGGCACGTTTGGGGCTGGCGTAAAAATACGTTCCTTCCGCGTCGGGCTGCGGGCCGAGATCGGGCGGCGACGGCTCGATCTGCAGCAGTTGTTCGCCGATCAGGAACAAGCCCCCGGGCGTCAGCAACGTCGGTGTGCGCACTCGAACGAACACGCCGTTCACCGAGCCTTCGTCAAGGACGCTCAGCTTGCCGTCGCGATAGAGAAAATTCGCGTGACGCGGAGACAACAACGGATCGTCCGGGAAAAGGATCGCGCCTTCGGTGCGGCCGGCGATGTGTTCGGTGCCGTTCAGTTGGTAGGTGACGCCGTCGACGCCTTCACCTTTGATGACCACCAGCTTGGCCTTACCCGCCGCCTGGGTGGCGCCGAAGAACATCGTCTTGGCGACGCTGGCAGCAGCCTGCGGGCCGCTTGCACCGTCCACCTTTGCTCCGCACTTGCCGCAAAACCGATTCTCGGTCGACACCTCGGTCCCGCAACTAGGGCAGATCTTTACCGGCATACGAATTGAGCTCCCATCGAGGAGTTGGCGCACTCCGCGTTTCGGTCATTGTCAACGTCGGAGCCGGCAAGTCAAGAGTGCGCGGTAGGTTAGCCCGTCGGCGTGGAGTGGATCATGGGAGGGAAGCGCGCACCAGGGGGTTCGGATCGCTGGCGAGGGCGGAGGGAAGCGGCTGATGGGCGGCGGTCAGGATCTGGACGGCGGCCAGGCGGACCTGCCAGGCGGCGCTAGCTAATAAGGGGGTCACGGCATCGACGAGGGGGTGCACAACGGCGCGGTGGCGCCGCAGGACCCGTCGGGCGGCCTCGACGGCGGGGACAATAGAGTAAGCCGCCGGCTGCTGATCGGCCATGGCGGCCAAGCGAACGATGTGGGCGACGGGAAACGGGTCCGGCGCCAGTTTGGCCTCGATGCGCAGGGCGAGAGCCCGGATTTCCGGATCGGGATCGTCGACCAGTAACGGCAGGCGGCCGACGACCAGAGCACCGAGTACGGTCAACGCTTCGGTTGTTGGGGCGGTCAGCGGAGCGGCGCCAGGCGTGAGCGCGCCCAGACCGAGGCCGTCGTCGCGGCTGTCGAGAAGGAGAAGAACATTTCGCTTCTGATCGGCCGTGCCGGTGAGTGCACCGATCACGGTTCGTCCGATCTCTGCCCGGTGTTCGGTGACCAGCGGGGATCGATCTCGCGGTGCGGCGGGCTTCGGGCTCAGCGCCTCCAGGACCGCGTCCACATTGATGTGAACACCATCAATGGCCTTGCCGTCGTCGTCGGGGGCGGTTCCGGCCAACAAGCGATCGAGGGCGACCAGCTCCGGCGCATCGGCCGAGCGCTGGCCGCCGACCAGGTAATGTGAGAGCAGCGGCGCGACCGAGCGCGGATCGCCGATGATTCCGAGCGCGGACGCGGCATCGTTAGTCAACAGGGTGGCATCGCTGTCCAGCAACATCAGCAGGGAGGTGGTGGCGGCGCGATCACCCGATATGCCCAGCGCCACGGTGGCGGCGCGCCTAACCAGCAGAGCGCGTCCGGGCTCGCGCGCCACACCGACGAGCGCGGCGGTCCAGCGCGGATCGCGCAGCCGCCCCAAGCCCACACAGGCAAGCGCCGCTACCTCGTCGTTCAGATCGCTCGCCGCTTTGAGCAGGATGTCGCCGGAGGGCGGGCTGGTGATGCGGCCCAGGCTCCAGATGGCAGCGGCGCGCAGCCCGGGATCGATCGCCGTCGCCTGCGTTTCCAGCGCTGCGCGCCCACGTTCGTCGCCCAGCCGGCCGAGGGCCAGGACCGCTGCCACCTGCGCTTCGGTGATCGGCATCGGTGTCGGGCGCGCCGCCCCTACCGTCGGCGACGCCTTGGTGGGCGTGGCGGGACCGGCCGCGATGCGCGCCAGCACCGGCGCGGCGTCGGCGTTTCCCAGCATGCCGAGGAGTTCGATCAAAGTCGGGTCAGGGCTTTCCTCACTGTCGGCGATGGACTCCAGTAACGGCCGCAGGCCTTGCCTGGCCAGCCGCACCCGCCCACCACCGTCGGCAGGATTGTCGCGCGGTGCGCGGTACGCAGGCGGCACCAGCCGTCGCAGAGTGTCCACGAACAGACGGCGGTAGATCGATCCGTCAGGCCCCGATGCGGCCAAGATGGCGACCGTTCGTTCGAAGTCGTCACGCGTGCCCAGAAATTCTTCCAGGTCGAGCGCGCGGTGGCCAGCGTCGTTCACGACGTCTTCTTCGGTCGTGGTGCGCAGGACGTTCCGCAGAATTTGCGCCGCCTCTTTGATGTTTCCATGCCGTTGCAGCAGGCGCGCCAGGCCCAGAGCAGCCGGCGCATTGCTGCCGTCGGCCGCCGTTCGTCGGTAGGTAGCCTGCGCTTCCGCATCGCGCCCAGCGCGTTCCTGAATCCCCGCGACGCGCGCCAGGGACTGGGCGTCGCCGGGACCGAGACGCGCCGCTGCTTCGGCGTAGCCAAGCGCGCGGTCGTCCGCATAACGGCCGAGCTCAATGTCGGCCATCTGCAGCTCGGCGTCCTTGGCGCGGCTAGGTTGCTCGACGATCAGGCGCTGCAGCCAGCTGATGGCTTCGTCTGGCTGCTTGGTCTGCCGTAGAAGACGCACCAGCGCCACCACCGCGTCAGCCTGGCCATCGCGGGGCGGCGACAAGGTACGGTCGCGCTCGATCACCGCGCGGAGGGTGGTGATGGCGCCGCTGACGTTGCCGTTGCGCTGTTGGGCCTCGGCGACAAAAAGTGCCAGCTCTCGATCTTGTGGGTGCTGGCGCGCTTGCTCTTCCAGTCGAGCCACCCGTTGCGCCAGTCGACCGCGGCCGTCGCGCGCCGCAAGGGCCAAGATGCGGGCGCGCGCCTCGTAACGGCCGCCGGCGTGTTCGGAGCCGCCGTTCAGCGCAAGCACCTTTTCCCATTCGGCGACGGCGTCGTCGGTCTTGTGCCGTCGTTCAAGAAGCTGAGCCAACGCACGATGTGGGGCCGCGCGCTCTGGTTCCAAAGATCGGGCCGCCGACACCTCGGCGGCCGCTTCGTCGAATAGATCGTGATCCATAAGGACGTCGCTCAAGCGCAGATGGGCGTCGCCCTTGCTGACCTTGCGCGATGGTGTGGGGCGCAGCAGCTCGCGCCATGTGCGCAGCGCCGACTCTTTTTTGCCGCGCTGAAAATACATCTCGCCCAGTCCTACGATCGCCTCTTCATCGCCAGGGGAAATGTGTCGCAGCCGCTGCCAGGCGGCGATGGCCCGTTGATCGTCCGTCCAGTGGGCGCCGAGCTGCGCCAGCTCGGCGAGGGCGGCGGGTTCGTTTCCGAAACGAACCAGACTGCGATCAAAGGCCTGCCGAGCCTGCGCGGTCTGCCCGCGTCGGAAGCGGCGGTCGATGATCTCGACGGCAAAACGCACGTCGCGCGGCGCCAGGCGTTCCAGCGCTTCGTACTCGGCGATGGCGGCCTCGGGTTGTCCCATCCGATCCAACAGCGACGCGGTCCATCGTCGGACGTCCAGATCGCGGGCGGTCAGAGCGCTGGCCTGGCGCGCGGCGGCCAGCGCTCCTTCCGGATCGCCCAGCTCGTCTCGCACGTGACTGAGCACGTCCCACTCGATCGGCCGCGGCGCGCGCGCCAGAGTGGCGGCCAGCTCCGGCAAGTGGCCGCGCCGGCGTTCCACATCCAGCGTACGCATCCACAGTGCCCGCCGCCGCTCGCTCGCTGCGGCCGGGACATGAGCGCGCAGCTCGGCCAGCACGTTGGCGGCGGCGTCGTCGTCGCCGGCCGCTTCACGCAGGTCGGCCAGGCGCAAACCCAGGTCATAGCGATCACCGCGTCCTTCATGTAGCCGTAGCGCGAGGAGGTCCGCGGCTTCCGCCGGGCGGCCGGCGCGGGCCAGTGCCGCCACAAGTCCATCAGAGGCTGCCTGATCGCGCGGGGCCAGCTGACAGAGCTCGCGGCGCACCGACACTTCGCGCTCGATCGCCGTCGCTTGTCCAAGCAGCGGCAACATGGCCTGCAAGATCGGTCGGCGTTCCATCGCCTGGCTGGTGAGGCCCAACGCGGCTTCGAAAGAGGCCAGCGCGGCCAAGCGATCGCCGGTGACCTGCAACGCTCGAGCGCGCCCGACCAGCGGCGCCGCCTGGTCCGGGCGCAGCGTCACCGCGCGCGTGAACCAGACGATCGACTGGCCGGCGTGGCCGCCGAGAAGCAACAGCTGGGCATAGGCTTCGACGTCGGTGTACGGGGCGGGCTCGTTTGCAGCCCGTCGCGCAAACAACGGTGAGAGCGCGGCCAGTCCGGCGCGCCCGGCGGTTCGCAGCAGCCGCGTCGCCCGCGCGGCTTCGTCAGGGGCGGCGGCGAAAGCGCGCGCGGCCTGCTCGACCAAGGCTTGGTTGCTGTTTCGCTTGACCGTCCAATCAGCAGCCGCTGTTGTTCGCGGAACCGTCCACGGCATCAGCAGGGCCAACAGCACCAACGCCCGCAAAGCGATCAGGCGCACCTGCCTAGAGTAGCACCGAAAAATAACGACCCCCGAGCCCCGCACCATTGCGGGGTCGAGGGCCGACCGAGGTGATTTGTCTGCCTGGAAAGACGCGCGCTAGTTGCGGATCAGGATCCGGTTCTGCGGAATCCAGCGCAGCTCGCGCAGGCGTTTTTCAGTGACGAAATCGCGCAGCAGCCGTTCGTGCTTGCGGGCCATCCCGACAAAGCGCAGGCCGCTGACATGAAAATAATCGCCCAGGCGATCGAACCGCGATTCCGCCGACGCCCAGATGATCTCGCCCGTTCCGGGCAGTTCGAACTCAAGCCCCACGATGCGTGGCTGGCGCGCCAGCGGCTCGACAAGCTTTTGCACGTAAAGGCCGGTGTGACTGACGTTGACCGCCAGGCTGCGCGCCGGATCGTCGTCCACATACTGATTGAGAAACATCTCCACCCGCACCCGAGGATCCCGCCGCCGTTCCGTATCGCGCAAAACGCTCAGGTGAGACATGTAGGACAAAGTATCCTAAAATCCTACTTTGTCAAAAATCTTGGCGGGACGAAATCGACGCTCACCGTGGCCGTCATTATTAGGGCGCGTAACCACGCCAGGCCACCGGTTCGATCGGGTCGGTGTTCGCGATGATGCGGCCGACCTCGTTGCTCGGTCTTCGGGATCGGTCCAGGCGAGCCTGAACCGATCCGGTGCCACTACATCATCAAGATCGAAGGCCCGTCGCCAAACGAATCATCGAGGAGAGTTGCGTTCAGGCGAAGCGGAAATGGTCACTTTCGCGATCGCAAGAAGCTTCGCACCGCCTCGCGGACTGACGGTGGAATCTGCGTGGCCAGCGCCTCGCGAGACACTTCAGCCGTGCGCCGGTAAGTCTCGAAGAAGCTCACACAGTCCGGACACTGCCCGAGATGCCGTCGGAAAAGTGCTTGCTCATCGTTCGGCAGATCACCCTCGATGTAGTCAAAGCAGAAATCGATCAGCTGTTGACAGTTAATCACGGCGCGTTTTCCGTCATATCAGCCTTTCGATGGCTCCGATCCAAGGAGGTTCCGAGAATAATACGCGAAAAGTACGGGCCGCCGGCAACTGGGAATTGCCTGCGAGTAGCCACTTGCGGTTGTTGGGCGCGCGCAACGCACCCAACTGGTCCTTGACATCGACGGCTGGATAACTGCAAGGCTTGCGCTGTGGCTGGCGAACCAGGGCTCCCGGACGGTCGGGCAAACGCGCTGACGTTGCCGCGGGCGCGGGCGTCGCGGCCGTTTCTGGCTGGCGCCACGCGCTGGATCAAGGGTCATCGGCGCGTCGTGAACGTCGCCCGTTTGGGAGCGATTTGGTTGTCCTTCGATTCGATCGAGAGCGAGGACGACGATGTCGCGGGGCTGGACGATGACTGCGCCCTGTTCATTCGCCATCAAGGAGAGGCGGCGCAAATCAAGATCGACCGAGCGCTGGCGGCGGCCGTGGTGAACGCGATCTTGGGAACGGTCACCGACGCGATCGTTGAACGGGAGCTCGGCCGCGGGGAACGTGGTGTGCTGGCCGCGGTGGTGACGGAAGTCTTGCGCGCTCTCGGCAGTCCGTGGCGTTTGTCGTTGCGGCAAGGTGTGCCGTTGGCCCGAGCAGAAGCGATCAGGCTGATCGTGAACGCGCGTGTTGAGGCACTGGGGCGCACGGCGCCGATCCGGCTGGAGATCCCGCGACGGTGGAACGAAACGACGGATGCGGCTGCGCACGAACAAGCAGCCACGTTGGTCACCGTCGCTGGCGTCGAACTGGGCGCCACGAAATTGCCCGCTCGCGAGTGGCTGGCGGTCCAGGCGGGCGACGGCGTAGTTTTTGATGGCTTGCCCGCGTTGCACGCCGGCGGACAGTGGGCGGTGCGGCTGCGGGTGGGGGCGCACGCGGCGGCCGCGACGCTGGATGCGGACGGCGCCATCCGTTTGCTGGACGGATTTCGTGCGCTGCCGATTGCGTCGGGACGCTTTCTGCGAAAGAACGAAGGCTCGATGGACGAAAACAGCAAAGCGGCGGGCAACGCTGTGGTCGACCCCACGCTGGTTCTGGCCGCTGCGCCGGTCGAGATCGTTGCCGAGTTGGGACGGCTGGTGGTGCGCGGAGACGAAATCCTGTCCCTGGCGCGCGGGGGCGTTTTGGCTTTCGCCGGGCCGCGGGCCACAGCGGTTACCTTGCGCGTGGGCGACGAGATCTGGGCGCGCGGCGAGCTGGTCGATGTCGACGGCGACCTGGGCGTGCGCATCACCCAGGTGACGAACGATCCGACATCCCGCCGCGGCTGACGGCCGGGCCCGTGCGCTAGATCTGCCCGCAGAGCTCTTCGATGGCGCTGGCGGCGGCAGTCCAGCGCGGCGCTTGTTCCAGCAGCGCTTTCACCAGCGGCGACCAGAGATCGGCATCGGCGCGCAAGGCTGCCGCGCGCCGAATGGCGCTTTCGATCTGGAAGGCGTCCAGCGATCCGTAAAGCAACGCCGAGCCGGTTGCCGAGCGCGGATCGTAGTCAACCAGATTGTCGCGGTTGGCGCCGGCGTCAACCGCGATCGGCAACGTGCCGTATCGCTGGGCCAGCGCAGCGGCACGGCCGGTGCGATCGTCGTCATCGGCGAGCAGCAGCGCATCCGCGGCGGCGCGCACTTGGCGCTCGGTGGCCTCATCGGATGAGTGCAGGACGGAAATACGGCCGGGGTTTTGGATGGCCAGGAGGTTGGCTCGCTCGGCCATCTCGGCGTCGCCGCCGGCCGGGATGATGGCCACGACGTCGTAAGTGCTGAGGCGTTCCAGCGCCGACAAAACCACCTCGCCGCCCTTGCCTTGCCGAAGCGGCGCCACTGCCAGCAGCAGCGTGCGCGGCCCTAGCGCCAGCGAACAGCGACGGGCGACGGCGCGCCGGCATTCGATCTTGCCAGCCAGATTGGCGGGCGAATAGGTCGCAGGCAAAGCGGGATCGGTGGCTGGATCATTCGGCGGCTCGTCGCTGCCGAAGCGAATGGCCACCAGGGGTTCGTCAGAGGCGCGGGCCGCCAGACCTGGGTTGCTGCCCAGGGCGCGAGCGGCGCTGGCGCTGGGCGCGAGAATGGCGTTGGCCGACAACGAGCCGAGCGCCACCAGCGATCGCGAGCCGACGTCGTCGTCGCCACCCAGCAGGGACGTGCCCAAAAGCTGTGCGTCGGCTGGGCTCAGCGGCGCGCCCACTCGGCCACTGGGCAAAACGAACAGGCGCACGGCGGCGGAGGTCGCTGACAACGCGGCGGCGGCGGTCTCGCCCCAGCCGATGGTGACCTCGGGCGCGATCAGGCCGTCGCTGGCCAGCGACTTTACGGCGCTGCCAAGCAGGGCTGCTGTCTGGGCGCGGCCCGACGGCTGGGCGCCGATGATCATAAGTTGCGAGTTGCTGAGGACCGCGCGGCCTTCATACAAACTCAGATCCAGGGATTGGTCGCCGATAGACGCCGAGATCGTGCGCAGCCGACGGGCCAACCCCGGGACCCGCGCCACCGTCTCGGGCGCGCCGAGCGACAACACCGTGGTCCGATGGCCAGCGGCCGCCAGGGCGCGACTGACCCCAGCGGCAGCCAGAGGAGTTTCCCCCTCGACCAAAGGCGCCACCGCGTCGGTGATTATCAGAAAGTCCCGGGACGGCACTACTACTCAGTCGCGCCGCGCTCGTCCTCTTCGCCGGGGAATTCGTTAACCGACGGGTATTTCATGATCTCTTTGCGGGAGATCTTCCAGGCTTTCTGGACAATCCAGGAAAGCGAGCGATCCTGACGGGTCGCCTCTTCTTGGATTTCCTTGAGCATCTCTTCCGGGAAATAAAGACTTTGTTTTCTCTTATCGGAACCGCCCATGGGGCCTCCGCGTGTCATTGAACGCGTTTTGAAGTGGGGAACAGTATTCAGGAACGCGCACTCTGTCAAGACTCGGATGGTGCTGCTCGAGAATCAGCGGCGCGAAATCTCGCCTTGCTTGTTCAATCCTCGCCGAACGAGGTTGACGATCGATACTCAGGAAACTATCCTTGGGGGCTATTTTTCATGCGCCATAGAGGCGCGGGGACGTTCATGGAAGGAACTGGCCTGAAGAAGAAGGATCTCAAGCGATTTAGCGACACGTTGCTCGCCAAGAAGAAGGAGATTCTCAGAAACGCCCAGCGGACCTTGAACGAGGACATGACTCTGGACGCCGACGATCTGCCCGACGAGATGGATCTGGCATCGTCGGAGTACTTGCACTCTTTCACCTTCCGCCTGCGTGGCCGGGAAAAAGTTTTTCTGCAGAAGATCGATCACGCGCTGGAGAAGATCAAAGAAGGCAGCTTCGGCATCTGCGAGCAGTGCGGGGAACCTATCTCGATGAAGCGCCTGGAAGCGCGCCTTGAGACCACGCTGTGCATTCGCTGCAAAGAAGACCAAGAGCGGATCGAAAAGGCGTACGGCTGAGCGCCTCGTGCCGCCTGTCTAGTGTGGCGCCGGCGCGGCCGGGATCTTCTCGCCGCGCGCCGCTCCGGGTGGTGGGACGGGCGGGGTGGCGCTGGGAGGCGGCGATTCCGCGGCGACGCGTGACGCGATTTGCTCCAGGGTCAGCGACATGGTGGCCAGCAGGTCGCGCGGAGCGGTCAAGGTGACCACCACGATCTGACGGGTTTGGTCTTCGGCGGTGCGAACCAGATAGATCTGGCGCACCCGTTCTTTGCCAGAGTTTGACTGGGCGTCCAGGATCGCGCCGCCGCGCAAAGCGGGGGTGACGCCGAGGACGGTCAGCCCTTGCGCCTGCAGCCCTGGGCGATTTTGTTCAGCGGCGTCGCGCGCGTCGCGGAGCTTGGTCTCAGCAGCAGAGAGTGAGATGCGGCTGCCATTGGGGTGCAGCAGCACCGCGAGGATGTTGGGGTAGCCGGTGTGAACGGACAACTCCCAGCCTGGTGGGGCGTCGACGCTGAGGCCGTATTTGCTGCTGCTGAATTGCCGTTCTTTGCCGGCGGCGTGCACCGCTGTCGCCCCCGGGCCGGCGCCGGCCGAAAATAGAAACGCCAGTGACACGACGGCGGCGAACGGGCGCATGCGCCGAGTATAGCCGCCCGCACAGGGAACCCGTCGCTGGCGACGGTGCGTGTCCGAGCCGCCGCAAGCCGACCAACAGTGGCCAAGAGGTGATTGGAAGAGAGGCATCCGCCTAGCGCACATTGGCCGACGCTGAACAGATTCACAGATATTTTTCCGTTGATGAGAATCTATTCAGTAGAATACATTCGTTGTCGTCAAATGAAGCGTAGCAGCTCTAAAGACGACACTGAGAGATCGCTTCTCAGTGGAGGATCTCGACAGGGCGGGCTGCTGGACGAGCGCGAGCTCTTGGAGATCGAGCGGACCTGGCCGAACGGCCTCACCTCGCGGCAGATCGTCGATGTGTTCGAAACCCGAGGGATCCGATTTTCCGAGGCGACCCTGCGCAAGTACGTGCAGCTGGGCCTGCTGCCTCGCTCGGTGCGGGTCGGCCGCAAAGGGAAGCACCGCGGGTCGTGCGGGCTTTACCCGGCCAACGTCATCAGGCGGGTCAACGTGGTCAAGGGAATGATGGCCGAGGACCGGACCATCGAGGAGATCCAGCGGTCGTTCGCCCGCTTCAAAGACGAGATCGACACCGTGGAGAAGGACCTGCGCGATCTCATCGCCGGGTTCGAACGCGAAGCGAAAGCGCCTTCGGCTGATCCGGATGGGCGCCGCGATCTGGAACGGGAGATCACCGAAGCCAAGCGGGCCGCCTCCGAGTTGGTGCGGCGGATCAGCAGCCTGGAGAGACGAATTTCATCGCGCGCCGCCGACGAGTTGGCGGGCGGAGCCGCTGTGGGGAGCGGAAGCGACCTGTACTAGTCCGGCGCCCTAACCGCTGGACACACCGAGGAGCGAGCGAATGGACGAACTACCGGATGGGATGGATGACGTGGAGGGGATGGTCGTCGAGGAAGAGGACGCGCCGCAACCTGAGGTGGCCCGGATCCGCCGCAAGGTGCACTCGGCCGGCCGCGACGGGCGGGTGCGATCGAAGACCATCGCCCCCAAGCGCCTGACCCGCGATGAGCGGCGAATGTCCGAATTGATGGTGTATCCCGAGGAGGTCGACCGGCCAGCGAGTCGGGAGGCGTGCAAGTCGATGGCGCGTCCCTGCCCGTTCGTCAGTTGCTCGCATCACTTGTATCTGGACGTCAATCCGGAGACCGGGGCGAT
The DNA here is from genome assembly GCA_036268875.1 of Polyangia bacterium. Lineage (GTDB taxonomy): Bacteria > Myxococcota_A > Polyangia > Fen-1088 > Fen-1088 > DATKEU01. Next base: position 70,789 of record DATATI010000049.1, read on the forward strand.
CAAATTGAACTTCCCGCACCTCGAGGTCTGGGAGATGCCGGAGACCTGCTCGCTGGACGTCGCGGATCGCGGCGGCATCACGCTGGAAGAGGTGGGCGCGATCTTGAACCTCACCCGTGAACGTATCCGTCAGGTCGAGGTGCGCGGGCTGGCCAAGATCAAAGACCACACCGGTAACGAGCTGGGCATCCCGCCGGAACGCAACCAATAGGCCAGGCGCGCGGCACCCGTTTGGCGTCCGTCACCGGACGCCCGGCGCGCGAGCGGAGCGAAGGTTACCGGCGCCAGCGCCCGCGCCGGTATACTGCGGCGGTCATGGAGCTTCGCACCTTCACCTTTCTGGACGTCCTGCAGCCGCAGTTGGCGGGGTTTCTGCAAACGGTGTCGCAGGGGTTTCTGCCACTGGACGGCCAGGCGTCGTTGTTCGTGGAGATCGCGCCCGGCATCGCCATCAACACGCTGACCGACGTGGCGCTGAAACGCGCGCGGGTGGTCCCCGGCCTGCAGATCGTCGAGCGCGCGTACGGCCTGCTGGAGTTGCACGCTGACAATCAGGCGCCGGTTCGTGCGGCAGCGGCGGCGATCCTGGAACAGCTGGGCCTGCAGCCGAACGATCGCCTGGCGCCGAAGATCCTGTCGCGCGAGATCATGACTGGCATCGACCCGCATCAGTCGGCCATGATCAACCGCATGCGACATGGGGACATGCTGGCCGCCGGGCAAAGTTTGTACACGCTGGAGGTTCACCCGGCCGGTTACGCCGCCATTGCCGCCAACGAGGCGGAGAAGCGCGCCGACATTCGTCTCCTTGAGGTGGTGACCTTCGGCGCGGTGGGCCGGTTGTGGCTGGGCGGCGACGAGGAATCCATCCGCCAGGCGGCGGACGCCATCGACGGCACGCTGGCGGCGATCAACGGACGCCCGAACGAAGGACGTCGATAAGGACCATGATGACAACGACGACGACCAGCACGAAGAATCACGGCACGGCAGATCTCGGGCTGTCGCCGCTGGCGGCTATCGACGGGGCGCTGGCCCAGCGCCTGCTGGCGGCGGCGCTGGGATCGGGCGGCGACTACGCTGATCTGTATTTTGAATATCGGTCTGGCGCGGATTTTGTCTTTGAAGAGGGGCGTGTGCGCACCGTCGGTCGAGGCGTGACGTTGGGGCTCGGCGTTCGCGTGTTGCGGGGAGATGCCACCGGGTACGCCTACACCGAAGAGCTGTCCGACGAACGTATGCTGGAAGCGGCGCGCACGGCGGCGCAGATCGCGGCCAGCGGGTCGGTCCCCGGACCGGTGGCCGTCAAGCCGGTGGTGCTGCCCGATTTCTATCCCATTCCCCAGTCGTCGCTGGTCCACCCGGGGATCGAAAAGGTCGCGCTGCTGCGGCGGGCGGATCAGGCGGCGCGCGCCTTTGATCCGCGCATCGTGCGCGTCGAGGCGTCACTGTCCGAAGAATGGAAAGAGGTGCTGGTTGTGAACTCCGACGGGTACATGGCCCGCGATGTTCAGCCAATGGTTCGGTTCGGCGTCAGCGCGGTGGCCGAGGAAGGGACGCAGCGGCAGGGCGGACGCTCGGGCGGGGCGGGGCGCTTCGGCCTGGAATATTTTCTGCGGTCCGGGCAAAGCCCCGAGGACCACGGGCGCGAAGCGGCTCGCCTGGCCATCACCATGCTGCACGCGGTGGAGGCGCCCGCCGGGCCGATGGAGGTGGTGCTGGGCGCCGGCGAATCCGGCATCCTGCTGCACGAAGCGGTCGGCCACGGATTGGAGGCTGACTTCAACCGCAAGCGGACGTCGAACTACACCGATCAGATCGGGCAGGCGGTGGCGTCGTCGCTGTGCACGGTGATCGACGACGGCACCATCGGCAACGCGCGCGGGTCGATCAACGTCGACGACGAAGGCAACCCGGGAAAAAAGAACGTGCTGATCGAAAACGGGATCCTCGTTGGCTACATGCAAGATCGTATTTCGGCCAAACACTTTGGCGCCGCGCCGTCGGGGAACGGGCGGCGGCAGAGCTTTCGCCACGAACCGCTGCCGCGCATGACCAACACCTTGATGGCCACCGGCAACGATGACCCGGAGGACATCATCCGTTCGGTCAAGCGCGGGGTGTACGCCAAAAAATTCTCGGGCGGGCAGGTGAACATCTCGAACGGCGATTTTGTGTTCTCCTTGACCGAGAGCTACCTGGTCGAAGACGGCAAGATCACCGCGCCGCTGAAAGGCGTGAACCTGATCGGAAACGGGCCCGAGGTGCTGCGACGGGTGACGATGCTGGGCCATGACTTTGCGCTGTCCGACGGGACCTGGACCTGCGGCAAGGACGGGCAATCGGTGCCGGTGGGCATCGGCACGCCGACCATGAAGATCTCCGAGATCACCGTGGGCGGGACGCGTACCCGATGAGCGGCAAGGACGCGCGTCGGCCCATTCCCGATCCGAAAGCCTGCCAGCGTCTGGCGGATCAGATGTTGTCGTTCGCCATGCGCGCCGGCGCCGACGGCGCCGAGGTGCTGGTGCGCGATGGCACCGAGCTGGAGGTGAAGGTCCGCCTGGGCGAGCCCGAGCTGATCAAAGAAGCGGGCAGCCGGGCGCTGGGCCTGCGGGTGCTGAAAGATCATCGCGCCGCGGTCACGTACACCTCTGACTTTTCATCGGCGGCGATGGAGCGGTTCGCTGGCGAATCGGTCGAGCTGGCGGCGCTGGCCGAGCCGGATCCCACCGGCGACCTGCCGGCGTCGGACGAGATGGCGCGGGAAATTCCCGAGCTGGATCTGTGGGACGAAAACGTGCTGTCGGTCGACGTGGCCGAAGCCATTCGCCGGGCCAAGGCTGGCGAGGCGGCGGCGCTGGGGTTCGACAAACGGGTGACCAACTCCGAAGGCGCGGTCTTCGGGCGCACCGTCGGCGCGGGCGCCTTCGCCACCTCGGCGGGATTTTCCGGCGCCTCGCGCGGCACGCACGTTTCGCTCTTCGTCGAGCCGATCTGCGACGACGCCGAGGGCAAGAAACGCAACGGCAGCTATTGGACGTCGTCGCGTTTCGTGAACGCGCTCTTGGATCCGCAGGCGGTGGGGTTGGAGGCGGCCAAGCGGACGGTGGCCAAGCTGGGCTCGCGCAAGGTGCCGACCTGCGAAGCGCCGGTGGTGTTCTCGCCGGAGGCGGCGCGCGGCCTTTTGGGACAGTTCGCCGGTGTGATGTCGGGAGGCGCGGTCTGGCGGCGCAGCACCTACCTGGCTCAGCGGGAAGGCACCCAGGTGGCGTCGGCTCTGTGTGAGATCGTCGACGATCCGCTGCTGCGCCGGGGCCCCGCCTCGCGCCCTTTCGACGGCGAGGGATTGCCCAGCCGCACCAACGTGCTGGTGTCAGGAGGCGTCTTGCGCCTGTTCCTGTGTGACGTGTTCGCCGCGCGCAAGCTGGGGCGACGCTCGACCGCCTCGGCCAGCCGAGGCGTGGGTGGCGGGCCCCACGTCAGCACGTCGAACCTCATCTTGCGCCCGGGGAAAACCCCGGCGCCCGACCTGGAAAAGATCGAGCACGGGTTATACGTCACCGAGCTGATGGGTTTTGGGTTCAATCCGGTGACGGGCGATTACTCGCAAGGCGCGGGTGGCTTCTGGATCGAAAAGGGCGAGCGTGCTTTCCCGGTCAGCGAGATCACCGTTTCGGCGAATTTTGACGATCTGTGGAAGACGATCGACGCCCTCGGTGACGATCTGGACACGCGTTCATCGGTGCAATGCCCGACCATCCGGGTGGCGAAGATGACTGTGGCTGGTACCTGAAAACCCGAATTCGCATCATCGCAACCGCCAACAGCCAGGAAACGGCATCCACGCCGCTTGACGAAGCGGTTACGCACTACACATTGGAGGCGCCGTTGAATCGTGCGGGAGGGTCTCCGATGTCCAAAAGTCTCGATGCATTGCATGCCATAAAGACGCGCTTAATGTCGTGGGCCAGCGGGTACGCGGCTCGTCCGGGCCACGAGGAGCCGGCTCCGCCGCTGGCGCGCGCCACTCAAAATGGCGACCAAAGACGAGTCGACGAAGCCAGCGACGAATCATTTCCCGCCAGTGATGCGCCTGCCTGGACCTTGGGCCGCGGCGATCCGCTGCGCCCGCGCAGCTGAGCGCGGCCCAAGCCACGGCGCGGTCAGTTGTGCGGCTTGGTCAGCTTCATCACCGTAGCGCCGCTGTAGTTGGTCCAGTAGATGCTGGTGTCGTCGACGGCCACCCCGCGCGGTCCGGCTTGATTGACAGCCAGGGTGATTGCACCGCTGCCATCCTTGGCGCTGGTGACGATTAACCCGCTGTCATTGTTACCGCTGGTCCAGTAAAGATTCGTTTGATCGATGGCCATAAATCGCGGGCCTTCACCGGTTGTGGTGGCCAATTGCTTGGGCGTGGCGCCGCCCGCCTTAGGCACCTTCATCACCCGCCCTTGTTTGTCGCTGCCTTCATCACGCCAGTAGACGGCCGCGTCGTCGACGACGATGCCCCAGCCTTGGCCAAGGCAGGGCGCCACTGTCTGCGCCGGCGTCATTCCATCCTTGTTTAACCGCTGCACCACCTGGCCATCCAGTGTGGTGAAGTAAAGCGTGGTGGTGTCCTGGGTCATCAACCAGGGACCGGGCAGCCCCGACGCCAGCGTGGCGACCGCGCCGCTGGTATCCGCCTTGACTTGCTTGAGCACGCGGCCGCGATCAACGTCGGTCCAGTAAATGTTGGTCTCGTCGACAACCAGCCCGACGGGTTGGCTTTGGTTGGCGGCGATGATCTCCGGTTCGCTGCCGCCGCTTTTCAATTGGCGCATCACCGTGCCGCCAGCGCGATTGGTCCAGTAAACGTATTGATCGTCGACGGCGATTTGGCCGGGATCGTCTTGCGATCGGGCCAGCGTGGACGGCGTGCGGGATTTGTCCTTGGGCACCTTGCCCACTGATCCCTGAATCAGATCCTGAGCGTTGTCGTTGGTCCAATAGACGCTGACATCGTCGAGGACGATGGCCCATGGTTCGGGTTGCGCCGCCGCCAGCACCACCGGCAGTTCGTTGGGCAGGGTGATGGGATCGGCCAGGCTGAACGTGCAGCTGCTGACGGCCGACGTTGCTGTTGTCGCGATCGCCGTCGCCGCGATCGCCAGGGCGCCCAACCGCGAGCTGATTCGGCGTACAGCCACCACAATCACAATAGCGCGTGTTTTTCCGATCGAAAATGATGTTGCGCGAGCAATGAACGAATTGTCGCGGGTCATGACGCGCGCCGCTTGGGATGATGTGGAAGAACGCGGCACTGCGATCGGCGGCGGCGCGGTGGGCGGCCAGGACCCGCGGAAACTCGGGCCAATTGGCTCTGGCATTGTTGGTACGTCCGTTGCTGAATGAGCGGGCCGTGATGGCCGAAGACCAGGGGCGTGGTTCCAAACAGCGGGCGTCGTCGGCGACGACGGTTTCGCCGGGTGTGGCAGTCAGTCGGTTGGTGGTGGTGGCGGTGGCGGTGGTCGGAATCGCCTGTCGCGGTGCAGACGACGGCGCGATTTCGCAGTCGGGGATCGCGTCCGTCGCCGTGGCCGAGCGCAGCCAGCCCTATCGTGATTATCTGTCGGTCACCGCCCGGCCACGCGATTCCGCCGACGTTCGCGCCCTGTGGCGGTACAGCGAGTACGTGCTGGCGCCGCACACGCCGCGCCTGGCGCCGCACGCGCTGGTGATTCTTTCGTCGACGCTGGAACGCTTGCGCGCGCTGGGCATCGACGTCGTCGTGGAGCCGGTGGATGTGCAAGCGATGATTGACCGAGGGTACGAACAGGGGCGTGCCGATCCGCTGGCGCACGCTCCGTCCGCGGGCAAGCTGAACCTGTTCGGGCCGTTCTTTCAGCAAGTGCAAGAGCTGGACGCCATCTATCAGTATCTGGATCAGCTGGCGGCGGCCAGCGACGGACGGGCCACGGTGACGACCATCGGCAAGAGCGTCCAGAACCGCGACATCAGGGCCATCCGTGTTTCCACCACGCCGCTCGGCACCGCTCGCCCAGCGGTGATCATCACCGGGACGCAGCACGCCCGCGAGTGGTCGTCGCCCATGGTGGTGATGGGTTTCGTCGACGCCCTCGTCCGCCAGTACGAAAGCGACGTGCGCGTGCAGGCCGTCGTCGACGGCTTGGAGATCTTCGTCGTTCCGGTGGTCAACCCCGACGGATACGTGGCCAGCCACAACGGCGCGCGGCTGCAGCGCAAGAACATGAACCCGGTGTGCAACGTCGACCTCAACCGCAACTGGGGGCAGTGGTGGGGAATGGGCACGCCCGTCGACGATTGCAGCCAGGAGACCTACCCGGGGAGGGGCGCGTTCTCGGAGCCTGAAACGCGGGCGGTGCGCGATCTGGCCCAGGCGCACAAGAACCTGCGTTTCTACATGGACTATCACTCGCCGGCGGATGAAGTGATGTACCCGCTGTGCTTCAGCGAAACGAAGTCCCCTGACGACGACGAAGACAAGGCCTGGGCGACGGCCTATTCAGCGACGTTCAATTCGATCAACGGCGCCGAGCTTCCGGCGCAGTCGTGTTTCGGCATCGGCGGCAACGAGGGCGGGTGCTCGAGCGACTGGTTCCGGAGCCAGCTACCGAATGGCCTGGAGGTCGAGCTGCGGCCAGGAGAATCGCTGGGCGGCTTCGGAATCTCGAACCAGCTGGTGCTGCCGTTCGTGGAAGAGAACTGGTCGGCGTGGATCGGTGTGATGACCAGCGTGGTGCACAAGTACCCGCCGCTGTCGGCGGGCGACGCGGGCGCTGCGCTCGACGCGGGCGCCGTCACCGACGCCGGTCAGGGGACGTCCGGCGATGGAAGCGCGCTGGATCAAAACGCCGGAGCGACGCCCGATGTCGGCGAGGTCGAAACCGCGCCAGGCAGTGGCTGCGCGCTGGCCGGCTTGCCAAGCACCGGCGATGACAGCGGCCCACCGTGGGCCCGGGCGCTGGCGAGCGTGGGCGCTTTCGTCTGGGCGCGCCGCCGCCGCCGCTTCGCGCCGCCAGCGATCAACTCGCGTGCGGCACCGGCAGCGTGAACGAGATGGTGGCGCCATGGCCGACCAGGCCTTCGGCCGAGATGGTGCCGCCGTGGCGATCGATGATGCGCCGGACGGTGGCAAGGCCGATGCCCGTGCCGGGAAACTCGGACTCGCTGTGCAGGCGCTGGAACGGCGTGAACAGACGGCGGGCCTGGGTCATGTCAAAGCCGCTGCCGTTGTCACGCACGAAATAGACCGTCTTGCCGTCCTGCTCGCGCGTGCCCATCTCGACGCGCGCGGCGCCGGTCTTGGAGGTGAACTTCCAGGCATTTCCCAGCAAATTTTCCAGCGCCGCGCGAATGAGCGGGCTGTCGGCCACCACGGTCATCCCGGGCTGCACGATGAATTCCACCTGTCGTTTGGTTTCCTTGCGCTGAAGTTCCTCGGCCACCTGCAGCGCCAGATCGGACAGGTTCATCGGCGCTCGCTTCAGATCGGCGCGACCGGTCCGGGACAGCTGCAGCAGATCGTCGATGAGCTCGTTCATCCGTTTGGTGGCGGCGCGGATCCGGCGCAGGTGGTCCTTGCCGGTGCCGTCCAGGCGCTCGCTGCAGTCCTCCTGCAGCGCCAGTCCAAATCCGTCGATGGCCCGCAGAGGCGTCCGCAGATCGTGCGAGACCGAATAGCTGAACGCCTCCAGCTCTTCGTTCTTTCGTTGCAGCTCCTCGGTCAGAGCGGCGCGCGTCTCGGCCACCTGGCGGGCGGCGCGCGCCTCCGACGCCTCCAGCTCGCTGCGCAGAAGATCTTCGCGGATCTTGCGGTGCTCGTCCTCGAATTGTTTGCGGCGCAGCTGGGCGCGCAGACGGGCCTTCAGCACCTCGAACTCGCTGGCCTTGGGGATGTAATCGTCGGCGCCGGCGCCCAGGCCTTCGATCATCGCGCTGCGGTCTTCGATCGCGGTCAGCATGATGAGCGGGATCTCCCGCGCCGCCGTCGACGATTTGATGCGCCGGCAGGTCTCTTGCCCCGACAGGCCCGGCATCATCAGATCCAGCAGGATGCAGTCGACGGGCTGGGCCGCCAGCATCTCCAGCGCTTCTTCGCCCGAGTGAGCCAGCACCACGTCGTACCCTTCGATGCGCAAGGTCGAGGCCAGCTCTTGCAGATACGTGACGCTGTCGTCGACGGCCAGGATGCGCTTTGGCCCCAGCAGGCTGGCGGCGCCGTCGGGCGCGTTGGCCGAGCTGCGCAGCATGGCCGCCACCCGCGCCAGGATCACCGCCAGATCTTCCTCCTTGCGCACGAAGGCGTCGGCGCCGGCGTCGAGCGCCCGCAGTTCGGCGCTGCGATCTTCGGACGCCGTCAGCAGCAGGCAAGGCGTGCCGCGCAGGGCAGCGTCCAGACGCACCCGCCGGACCACCGTGCTGCCGTCGATCCCGGGCATCTCGCCATCGACGACGATGGCGTTGGGGCGGCTGGCCGCGGCGACCCGCAGGCCTTCTTCGCCGCTGTTCGCCGACAGCACGGCATAACCGGCTTGTTCCAGTCCCTGCCGCAGCTCTTCGCGGAAGGTGAGGCTGTCGTCGATCACCAGGATGGTCGTCAGCCCTTGGCCAGCGGCCGCGTCGTCGTGCTGGCGCAACAGCTCGCGCGCCCGCGCCACCACGTAACCGGTGTCGTACGGCTTGCCGACGTAGTCGTCGGCGCCGGTCTGCAGCCCGCGGATCCGATCCTTCACCTCGGCCTCCGATGACAGCATCAGGACGGGGATCGTCGCGGTGGCCTGGCCCTGGCGGATCTCCTGCAACAGATCGATGCCGTCGCCGTCGGGCAAGTTGACGTCCAGCACCGCCAGCGACACCGCCTCTTGGGCCAGCGCCTGTCGCGACGCCGCCACCGTGGCGCAGGGCAGGGTGCGAAAGCCGGCGCTGGCGAAGGCATCAGCCAGATCCATGCGCACGGTCAGGCTGTCGTCGACGATCAGAACGGCGCCGATCATGGCAGCCGCCGCTCCAGGTGATTGACGATGGCCAGCAGCGCGGGTCCGATCTCGGGCAGCGGCAGCACTTGCTCGGCGGCGCCCAGCAGCGCTGCCTCGCGCGGCATGCCGTACACCACCGAGGTCGCCTCGTCCTGGGCGATGGTTCGTCCGCCCGCCTGGCGAATCCGCAAAAGACCGGCGGCGCCGTCGCGTCCCATGCCGGTCAAAAGACCGGCCGCCGTCGCCGGACCCATCTCTTGTGCCAGCGATTCGAACAGCACGTCCACCGACGGGCGGCAGGAATGGCGCTCCGGCGCGGCGGTCAGGCGCAGGCGGCTGCCGTCGACGACCAGGTGCGATCCGGGCGGCGCCATCACCACGTTCCCGGCGTGTGCGGCCAGCGCTTCACCCTCGCGCGGGTAGACCACGCTGCGCTCGATCTGGCTGCTCAACCAGTCGGCGAAGCTGGCCCCGAACGGCTCGTCGATGTGCAGGACCATCAGCACCGGCAGCGAAAACGATGAGGGCAGGGCGCGCAGGACTTCGACCAGCGCGCCCGGTCCACCCGTCGACGCGCCCACCGCCACCACCCGCAGCACCTTGCCGCCGCCGCCCGCCAGCGCGCCCAGGCCGGCAGCCAACGGGGGCGGTGTCGGGCGCGTCGCCCGCCCGAGCGGACCCAGCCGCGCGCGCAGGTGGGTGATGACCTTGATGCGCGAGACCATCTTCACCGTCGAGAGGAAGGTCCGCTCCCACTGGCCGTCCGGCTCGTCGCCGCGCGGTTTTTCCAGCACGTCCACGGCGCCGGCGGCCAGCGCATCAAAGGTCTTGAACACCTCGCCGCGGTTGAACGACGCCGACACCACCAGGATCGGCGTGGGGAAGTGCGCCATCACGTATTCGGTGGCGGCAAGGCCACTCATCACCGGCAGGATCATGTCCAGGGTGATCACGCTCGGCCGCAGCTTGTCGCACAGCTCGATGGCGGCCTGGCCGTTCTCGGCCTCGCCCACCACTTCGATCTCCGGGTCGCCGGACAGCACGTCGCACAGGCGCCGGCGCACCGTCAGCGAATCTTCGACCACCAGCACCCTCACCTTGTCCGTCATGTTTGCCATCACCCGACCAGGCCTCGGATCCGTTGCAGCAGATCGGCTTGATCGAACTCGCTCTTGATGACGTAGGCGCTGGCCCCGGCGTCCAGGCCCCGCTGGCGATCGGCGGCGGCGTCGCGCGAGGTCACCAAGATCGCCGGCACCGCGCGCAGCGCCGGATCGGCGCGCGTCCGCTCCACGAAGGTGAACCCGTCCATCCCCGGCATTTCGACGTCGACCAGGAACAGCGAGTACGGGCGGGCCAGGGCCTTTTCGTAGGCCTCCTCGGCGGACGCCGCCACCTCGACGGCGTAGCCGGCGGATTCAAGAATGCTTTGCTCCAGCATGCGGGTGGTCATCGAATCGTCGATGACCAGGATGGGCGCGGGCGTCTTGGTTTCGCTCTCGCTGGTCCGCACCTGGCGCGCGCCCCGGACCAGCCGCTCGGGATCCAGCACGATCTGCGGGTTGCCGGCGGCGTCCAGCGACGCGCCCGCTACCACCGCGTCGGCGGGCGTGAAATCCGGCAGCCGGCGCACCACGATCTCCTCCGCACCCAGCAGGCGATCGACGCCGATCGCCGCCTGGTGGTGGTTGCCCTCGACGACCACCACGGTCCAGGTGCGATTGCTGTCGGCGGGCGGCGCCTGGCCGCGCAACGATCGCCACAGCGGGATGAACGGGATGACCTGTCCCTCGAACACCATCGACGCGCCGCTGGCCGAATGCGCCAGCTCTGCGGCCGGCAGCCGCACCGTGCGGCGCACGGCATCGAGCGGGATGGCCGCGGTGTGGTGACCCGCTTCCACCAGCAGCGCCTCCATGGACGAAAGGGATAGCGGCACGACGATCTCCAGAGTGGTGCCCTGGCCCGCTTCGGTGCGGATCTCCACCTGGCCACCCAGGCGATCGGTCGCTTCGCGAATGACGTCGAGGCCCACGCCCCGCCCGGCCAGCTCGGAGACCGTGCCGGCGGTGCTGATCCCGCCGCTCAACATGCGCCGCAACAGGTGAGCGGGGTCCAGAGCGCCGCCATCGGTGGTCGCTCCTTTGTCGGCCAGGGCGCGGCGGACCGCCTGCAGATCGACGCCGCGTCCGTCGTCGTGACAAAGAAAGACCACCCGGCTTCCCCGCCTGGCCACGCTGAGGCTGACCCGTCCGACGGCCGGCTTGCCGGCGGCGATCCGTTCGGTGGGCCGTTCGATGCCGTGGGCGACGGCGTTGCGCACCGCCTGCATCAAGGCGTTTTGAATCACGTTCAAGACCTGGGGTGAAAGGCGCACGTCACCGCCCCGCGCTTCGAAGGTCACCCGCTTTCCCTGGCTGGCGGCCCCGTCGCGGGCGGCGCGCTCCAGCACCACGAACATCAGCTGCGACGCCGACAGGCGCAGGCGCTCAGCGGACTCGCGCACCTGGCGCAGTTCGCGCCCGACCTGTTCGACGCCGATCGACAGGTTGCGTTCGACGCCGGTCACCAGGCCGCGCAGCTCGTCGACCACGGCGCGCAGCTTGGGGGCGATCGCGTCTCCGCTGCGCTGGGCCCGCGGCGCGCCCAGCTGATCCACCGCCAGCTCGGCCAGGTGGCGCACCCGCTCGACCGCGCCCAGCGATCGCTTGAGCGCCGACACCTGGACGTAGGTCTCGGTGATGCCGTCCAGCAAAGCGCCGATCTCGTCCTCGTCGACAGGGCCGCGGTCGTTCGCGGCGATCGCCGCCCTTGCTGACGCCGGCGCCGGTGCCGCGGCGAGCGTGGCCGCGGTCGCCGCGGTCGCCGCACCGTCGGCGGCCTGACCGAGGGCCTTCACCCGCGCGGCGATGGCGTCCAGCCGTTGCAAAAGACCGTCGATGCGATCGTGCGGCACCGCCGGTTGATCGCGAAACGGCGACAGCACGTCTTCCACGGCGTGGGCCAGGTCGGCGATCTCCGGCTGCTTGACCACCCGGGCGGCGCCCTTCAGCGTGTGCGCCTGGCGCAGCAACTGGGCGACGATCTCGGGGCCGCCGCCTTTCTCCAGATCCAGCACGCCGCGACCCATCTGATCCAGCAGATCGCGCGATTCGACGCGAAAGTATTTGTATGGATCGGGCGCCATCGTCGCTGTCAGGCGTTGATCTGCGGCTGCACCAGGCGCAAAAGATCGCGCGACAGTCCGGCCAGCTGCGACGCGGTCTGCAGCGTCTGGCCGGTGCTGGTCTCGCTTTCCTTGGCGGCCTGCGCGACGTTGGTGGCGGCGACGTTGACCTGTTCGACGGCGGTCGACTGCTGCTTGGTGGAAAGGCCGATCTCCTTGGCCGCGGCGGTGGTGGTGGCCACCAGGTCGGCGATCTGCCGGAAGGCCACCGCCACGTCGGTGAACTGCTTGGCCCCGGTGTCGACCGCCTTGGAGCCGGTCTCGGTGGTCATCACCGTGGTGTTCACGGCGCTGCGCACGTCGTCGACCAGCTCGCGGATCTCCTTGGTCGAACCGGCCACCCGATCGGCCAGCTTGCGGATCTCGTCGGCGACCACCGCGAACCGTTTGCCCGCCTCCCCGGCGCCGGCCGCTTCGATGGTGGCGTTGATGGCCAGGATGTTGGTCTGCTCGGCCAGCTCGGCGACGATCTCCAGCACCGCGCCCACCTGCTGCGATTTCTTCCCCAGCTCCAGCATGTGATTCACGATGAGATCGACCTGGCGGCGGATGCCGTTGATCGAGTCCTGGCCGCGCTCGACGGTGGCGTCGCCGGCCCGGGCGGCGCTGCCGGTCTGCTCGGCGATCTGGACCACCCGATCGGCGCTCTCGGCGATCTGGCGCGACGTGGCCAGAAGCTCGCTGATGGTGGTGGTGATCTCGTTCATGGCGGTGGCCTGCTCGCGGCTGCCGGTCGCTTGCTGGCTGGACGCCGATTGCAGCTCGGCCGACGAGCTTTGCATGTGCCGCACAGCCGACCCGATCTGCTGCGACAGCGAGTTGGTGATGAACCAGCCGATCACCAGCACCACCAAGAGGCCGGCCACGCTGCCCCACAGGATGACCGCCTTGGTCAGTTGGGCGCTGGATTCGGCGGTTTCGCGCCGGCGCTCCAGCAGATCGCGCTCGGCTTGATCCATCTCGGCGAAGATGCGGCGAATCTGATCCATGTGCCGCTTGCCTGAGCCAGCCGACAGCATCTTTGCGGTCGGTTCGAACCCGGCTGTGCGGCGCAACTCGATCGTCGCTTTCAACTCGCCAAGCCTGGTTTCGATGAACGGCCGCGCCGAATCCAGTCGGTGCTGCTGCTCGGGGTTGTCGGCGACCAGCTGGCGCAGATCGTCCACCGCCTTGTCGACCTCGCTGATGGCCGCCTGATAGGGCTCGAGAAAGCTGTCGACGCCGGTGATGATGAAACCGCGCTGGCCGGTCTCGGCGTCTTTCAGCAGCGACAGCAGCTCGATGACGTTGCGCCTGACCAGCTGGGTGTGGCTGACCTGCACGTCGTTTTCGATCAAGCGGTGGATGTTCTGATAGCCGGCCATCGCCACCAGCAACAAGATCAGCGCGGCGACGGAAAACCCAGCCGCGATCTTTTTTCCGAAGGTCCAATCTTGCAGCATCGTCATCGCTCCTTGGCCGGCGGCGCCGGCGGTGTCGGTCGGGCTATCAGGGCAAAAACCGCGGAAAGCTGGATCACTGGCCGCGCCAGGCCGCCGATGGAAACCGCGCCGCGCACGGCTTCGGCGGTCTCCTGTTCGGCCAGCGCGGCGTCCAGCACGTCGGCGGCCACGCGCGCGTGACCGTCGAAGCGATCGAACGCCAGCCCGACCGGCGCTGGCCCGTGGGCCAGGACCAGCCAGCGGGGGCGCGGTCCTGGCCGATAGCCCAGCACCAGTCGGAGATCGAAGATGGGCGCCAGGACGTTGCGGAATCCGCCGATGCCCAGGAAGCGCGGATCGTCGGAGGGTACAGGAACCACCGCGTGATCGGCGTGCAGGCTGCTGATCTCGGACAGGCGAAGCAGGTGCAGATCGCCGCCCACCTGGATGGTCAGCAGATCGGCGTGGGCGACCGACGGCGCCGCCTGGGCTTCGGCGAACGATCGATCGAAGGACCGGCGCAACAAGGCGGCGGTGTCGACCCGGCTACCGGGAACAGCGGCGCTCACGGCCGACCCCCCGCCGACAGCCATTCGGCGTGGCACAGGGACAGCAATGATTCGCGGGTGAAGCCGCCGCCGAACAGCAGGAGTCGGGAGGCATCTTCGCGCGGGAGCAGGCGAGCGGCTTGTTCCAGCTCGCGCTGGGCGGTGTCGCGATCGCCGAGGCGCCGCGCCATGAGACCAAGATGCAGGCGCGGCATGGCGAAGGTGGGATCCAGGTACACCGCGGCCTGATCGTGCTCCTGAGCGCCACGCCGATCGCCGGCCGCCTCGCGACACTGGGCCAAAATGTAGTGCGCGCCCGTTGACAGCTCGTCGAGGGCCAGCAGGCGCGCGCAGACGGTTTCGGCGGCGGCGATCTGTCCGCTGTGGGTCAGCAGCACCGCGCGCAGCAACAGCCCGTCGGCATCGGCGGACGTCTCGGGCGCTGCATTGTCCAGCAATTGCAGCGCCTCGTTGAAGCGCTCGCGCTTGAGCAGCTCCAGCGCGGTGGCCAGGGCGGCGCCGTTGCGGGCCGGCGATGGAGTTCGCTGGCCGCCCTCATCGATTCGCGGCCGTTCGGCCAACGCTTTGATCCGCTGGCTGGCATCACTGACCGCGCCGATCCAGGCGGTGTCTCCCGTCGGCGCGGGCGGCGACGATGGCGGGGGGGCTGACCGGGCGTTCGCTTGCCAGGGAAGGGCGTCGTCAAAACCATCCGGCGCGGACGCGGCGGAGGCGCCGTCCTTTCGTTGGTAATAAAAGGTCTCGTGGGTGTGGCAAAGGTGAAAGTCCTGCGACAGGCCCCGCAGCGTCTCGGCGTGTCCCAGGAAGAGATAGCCGCCTGGAGTCAGCGCGGCGGTGAGGCGGTTCACCAGCGCCTGCGCTTCGTCGGTGGTGAAGTACATCATGACGTTGCGGCAAAAGATCACGTCGTAACGGTTCGCCAGCCACAGATCGGATCCGCCGTCGGTCAGGTTGCGCTCGTCGAACGTCACCAGCGCACGCACCGACGGATCAAGGATGAATTCGCGCCCGTCGGCGGTGAACCAGCGGCGCTGGGCTTCGGGCGGCGTCTCGCGCAGCGACCAGGCGGTGTAACGTCCGCGGACCGCCCGATCCAGCGCGACGGCGTTGACGTCCACAGCACGAATCGAGACGTTGGTTTCGGCTCCCAGGATCCGTTCGCGCGATAGGATGGCCAGCGTGTAGGGCTCGTCGCCCGAGGCGCAGCCGGCCGAAAGGATGCGCAAGGGTTGCCCAGCAGCGCGTGCCGCCCATCGCTCGGGCAGCGCCACCTCGGCGAAGGCCTGCAGCTGCTCGCGGTGCCGGAAAAAATAGGTCTCGCCGACGGTCAGCTCCCGGGCCAGCGCGCGCAGTTCGTCGCGGGCGGCGGCGCCGTCGATGCGATCCAGGTAACCGGCGCTGGTCATGGCGCTGGCGTCGACCCTTCGCTGCAGCACCTCGGCCAGGAAGGACTGTTTGCTCTCGTCCAGGTGCAGGCCCAGATGGCGGGCGATGGCGGCGCGGAAACGGGCAACGTCGTCCAGCCCGGGCGGCGACGCCACCATCGGCACCGTTGGCATCAAGGCGAGACCCTGACCGTCTCCAGCGCCGCCCACGCCGACGCCGGCACCGCGCGCGCGCCGCCCAGCACCAACAACAATTGCTGGTCCAGCGAACCAATGGCGGCGACGGCGTCGCTCTCCGCCTGGCCCAGCAGCGGGGGCAGGGAGCCCAGCGACACCGACGCCAGATCGCGCAGCCCCACCACGTCATCCACCGCCAGGGCGACCCGACGCGCGCCCACCTTCAAGGTCACGAAACGCTGCGCCGCCGACGGATGTCCGGCGCCCAGCAGGCGCGCGCCGTCGATCACCGGGATCGCTTCGCCCCGCACCACCGCCAGACCCAGCACGAAAGGAGGCGCGTGGTCGACGCGCGCGACGGGGAGCGGCCGCATGGTCTCGACCACGCAATCAAGCGGCAGCGCGCAAAGGCCGGCGCCCAATCGGCACA
Organism: Polyangia bacterium; assembly: GCA_036268875.1. GTDB lineage: Bacteria > Myxococcota_A > Polyangia > Fen-1088 > Fen-1088 > DATKEU01. The sequence goes on from DATATI010000049.1 coordinate 86,999, forward strand.
GCAGCGCCAAAGTTGGTGGCGTCTTTTGATCGGTCGGCCCGGCCCCTCCTCCGGCGACACGCGAATGATCATCGCGAGACAACGAGACCTCCCGTCGGCACTGCAGATTTCTTGGCCAGGGCAGCGTAACGCAGGACGGTCCGGGAACCAAGAGTCCCGTCAGTGATAATGCCGTCTCAGCCTCAGGGAAAAAGGATATTGCCGGCTTGGCCGGCGGCGGCCGAGGCGTTCAGACTGCTGCGACAGCGACGATGAAAATGCGGCGAAAAGGAAACAGCGTCTTGCCGTCCGCTTGTGGCGGGTAGGCCAGCGCGACGCGGGCGGCGTAGGCGGCTTCGAAGGCGGCGCGTTCTTCCGCGGCCAGCGCGTCCAGGAACGTCTTCAGCCAGGTGCCGTTGGTCCACTCCTTCACCGGATCGCGTCCTTCCAGAACGTGCAGATATTCGGTCTGCCAGATGTCGAGGGAGGCCACCAGCGGCGCCAGCAACGCATAATAAGCGTCTGGCTCGGCCACCGGATTGCGGCGCAAAAGCGGCGTCAGTTTGTCGCGCCAGGGGCCGCTCGCCACGGCCTCGGCGATGGCGGTGTGCGACGGGGCCAGGAAATTACGTGGCATCTGCACCGCCAGCACGCCGCCCGGCGCCAGCTGGCCGACCAACCGCGGAAGCAGCGTCTCGTGCGCCGGCAGCCATTGCAAAGCCGCGTTCGAGAAGATCACGTCCGCCGGTTGTGGCGGCGTCCACGTCTCCAGCGACTGTCGTTGCCAGCGGGCGCCGGGCAACTCGCCGGCGGCCTTGGCCAGCATCGAGGCAGAATCGTCGACGCCGGTGAGGGCGGCGGCGGGCCAGCGCTGGGCCAAAAGGCGCGTGACGTTGCCGGCGCCGCAACCAAGGTCGTAGACGACGTGCGGAGCGTCGACCGCCACGCGCGCCAGCAGGTCGACCGCGGGCCGCAGGCGCGGCATCGCAAACTTCAAGTACTGCTCCGGATTCCAGCTCATGAACGCCTCTTGCGACGAACGTTAGACCATTGAACCATTGAACGTCGGTGTGGTCTTGGTGCCGGTCGTCGATCTAGAACGAGCCACTGCCGCCCGCCACGCAGGTCGTGCAACCGGGGCCGGTCGGGTCGCTCTGGCAGCTCAGCGGACAGTAGGTGATGGTGCCCAGCGCTCGCGTCACGGCGCCGCAATTGGTGGCGGTGCCGGTGGCGGTTAGCTGGGCATAGCCGCCCTGGTCTTGAAATTTCTGGGCGCAGGCCAGATTGGCCGGGTCAATCTTCCAGCCGGGCAGCCCGGCCCACGTCTGCGCCTGGGTGGCGGTGGTGTAATCGCCGTCGGCGCAATCCTGGACCACCGTGCAATCATCGTTGGCCGGCGTCTTGCCGTTGCCCGCTTTCAAGGTGATGCACAGGTGATAGCGACCGGGGCAGTCCGTGGTCAGCGTGTCCGTCGACCATGAAGGCAGCGTGGTGGCGGCGGGATCGGGGCACATGCTGGCGCCGCCGCTTGTTACCGTCGAGGTGACGGTGGTCAGGGTGGCGGCGCCGCCGTCGGCGGGCGTGGTGGAAAGGAAACACGGGGACAGGTTGTCGATCTTCCAATTGCCGTGGACGAAGCACGTGCTGCACGTGCCGCCACCGCCGGACGCACCGCCGGTTCCGGCGGCGGCGTCACCGCCCGGCGCGCCGCCGCTTCCGCCGCCCGCGCTGGAAGAACCGCAGCCCGTTGCCAGCGCCGGCACCAAGATCAACGCCAGCGCCAACAACGCCAGCGCGATCTTTCCCGTTCCCAAGCTGCAGCGTTTCATGGTTGGCCGGGCCTCCGTCGGGCGTCATTGTGTCGGGGGTCCTCCGTCACGTCAAACACGGCGTCGCGATTTTCCCGGGCGTGATTGTCGTCGGAACGGTCAAAAACAGCGGTAATGTTCGACCACTGTCATGCGATTCATTGTTGTTGTTTGTTTTGTGATCGCGGGGGTGGCGTCGGTTGGATGTGCGGGGTCTTCGGATACGGCCAACTCGTGTGCGAAGGTTGATGGTTCGACTCCAATGGGCTGCGCGCAAGTCAATGCGGCCTTCACCACTTGCATGGCTTGCCACACCACGTCTCTCGCGGACGCCTCCGGAGGTGGGTTCGACATGCAGAAAGTTGGCTGGGAAAAAAATCTGATCGGCCAGAGCACGCCCGCCGACGCGCCCGTCACGGCCCTGTGCAAGGGCAAGAACTTGGTGCTGCTGGAGGCGAATGTCGAGCCGGCCAAAGGATTGTTCCTGGACAAGGTGAGCCAGTCGATGCCTCCCTGCGGAGATCGAATGCCCAAGCTTTTGGATCCGCTCAGCGCCAGCCAGGTCGCCTGCGTGCAGGCCTGGGCCAACAGCGTCGTCGCCGGCTGCACCGGTCAGTGAGGATGTCGGTCGGTCGCGCGGAGGACGCTAGCGTCGGCGTCGTGCGCGCGAAACGGCCAGCGCCAACAGCGCGGCCGCCAGCGCCCCGCCATTCGCGCCTGAATCTTCCACACGGCAGAGACAAGCGGATTTGATCGAACCGCCGCTGGACGCGCCCGCGCCGGACCCCGGTGTCGTCCCGCCACTGCCCGCCGCCACGTCGGCGCGCGCGTCCAAACCGCCACCGTCTGGCGCGCCCATCGTCGAGCCGGGCTGGCCACCGGCGCCGCCGCCGGTCATCGCGCACTGACCTTTGTCGCAGGCTGATCCGGCCGGGCATTTGGCGCTGGCGCAGTTGTCGATGCACTGGCCGGCCTGGCAGTGCGTACCAGTGGTGCAGCTGACGGCGGCGCAGTCGGTGGGGACGCAGGCGTTGTTGGCGCAGGTGTTGCCCGCCCCGCAGCCGCCGCAGGGACAGTTCGAGCAAACGCCGACCGCGTCTTGCGCCGGGCCGTTCGGATATTTCACCTGGCAAGCCGATCCAGTGTCGCACTTCAGGGTCGAACACACGTCGACGCAGCCGCCGCCCCGGCAAGCCTGGCCGTACGGACAGACGATGCCCTCGCACTCGCCGCGGCAGACGCCGGCGCGGCACAGCTGGCCGGCGGGGCAGGTGATGTCCTTGCACGCGGTCTCGATGCAGATCCCGGTCGGATCGCAGGCGAAGTTCAGCGGGCAAGGATAAAACTCGCTTTGCGTGCAGTTGGGGACGCAGTTGCCGCGGAAGCAGACCTTGCCCATCGGGCACAGGTTGTCGCCCTCGTCGACGGTGCCGTCGCAGTTGTCGTCGATGGCGTTGCAGCTTTCGGGCGTGGCGCTTTGATTGGGCAGACAGGTCAGCATGCCGGCGCGACATTGCTGGGTGCCGGCGGCGCAGGCGCCTTTCATTCCGGTGTCACAGCTGGCGCCGCCGCCGCCGCACGAGATGCCGCCCACCCGGGTGACCAGGTCGTTGAAGTTGTTGTCGCTGCTGATGCCGTCGTCTTCCCAGCCAAAGTAGAACGATCCCGGAGTGGCCGCGCTCTGCCAGGTGAGGACGCGGATGACGTTGGGGGGGACGTTGGCGATCGGCGCACCGGTGCGGTCCAGGCCATTGAAGCGGCGCTCTGTATAAAAAGTGTAAAGCGGTTCGGTCATCAGGGTGCCGTTGGCGGCCAGCGCGCCACAGTCGAAGGAATAGCTGGCCATGAAGAATCCGATCTTGCCCACGCCCGCCGGCAAGGTCAGGGTCTTGGTGGTGCCGGCGGTCTGGGTGTCCATGCAAGTCAGAAACACGTTCAGGTCGCCGAGGGCGGGCGGGACGTTGCCGCCCTTGACCGCATACCAGCCGAAGGCGTGGGGATAGCGCGAGCCGCCCTTGGACAGCACCTTGAACGTCAGCTGGCAGCCGGGGTCAAAGGTTTCCTGATCGATGGTGGCGTTGTCGATCGCCTTCACCGTGCCGGCGGCGCCGCCCAGCGACACCTCGCTGTCGTCCAGGCAGGCCTGCACGTTGAGGCCGCTGTCGCAGGACCCGGTCGCGCTCAGGATCGCCGGGATGACCTGACCGCCAGGTTGCGAGACCGCGTGCGCCACCGTCGGTGAGGACAGCGCCAGCAGAGCGGCCAGGCCCAGCAGGTGGTCGGTCCGTTTCTTCGCGCGACGTTCGTCTGGACCGTTGCCCGACATGCGGTTGCTCCTGGCTGCGTGCGGTTATTTGAACAGGGCCAAGTCGACGGCGTCGGCGATGGCCTGAAGGCCTGCTTCGTTCGGATGCAGACTATCACCGGCGTTCAGCGACGGGAGATAGCGATTGGGCATGGCCGGGTCGTGGGTGGCGGTGTCCTGATCGACGATGCCGTCGCAGCCGCTGTTCGCTCCGCGAATGTACGCGTTGATCATGTCGCGGCCCGGTTCCTTCTCGGGCGCCCAGTAGTTCGCGCCCTGGAACGGCGTCAGCGTCGAGCAAAGCCACTTGATCCCCATGGCGCGCGCCTTGGTCATCATCGTCTTGATCTGATCGATCTCGGTCTGGGCGGGCGGATTGAAGTTACCGAGGTCGTTGATCGGGTTGTCCGAAAAGATCACCCATTTGACGTTCGGCTGGGACAGCACGTCACGATCAAAACGTTTGACCGCGTTAGCCACGCCGTCGCCGCTGATGCCCTGGTTCAGCACGCCCACCACCCGGTTGGCGCCCACCAACCGCACGGCCAGATCGTTTGGCCAGCGCTTGTTGTCGTTGTTGTTCGAGATGTACCCGTCGGTGATCGACGCGCCCAGCGTCACCACCGCGCCCTCGGCGGCGGGGTTCAGCACGTCGACGTTCGACAGGAAGTAATAGCTGGTGTTGTTCCCGCCGTTCAGCATCGCGGCGGAGACCATGTTGCCGTTGGCGGTGTAGTTGGTCTCGAACCCGGACTGGTGGCAGGTGACCCCGTTGTGCGAGACCACGAAGAAGCTGACCGCCAGATCGGACACTGCCTTGACCGCAAAGTCGGCGCCGTCGCTGACCGCGTACGTGCCGGCGGCGACGGTGACGCTGGTCTTGCCGTCGAAGGTCAGCGCCTTGTCAGTGGCCGGGTCGATCGACGCGCCGGTGGTCCGCTGGGCGATATGCACGTCTTGCACCTGCAGCGGCCCGTTGCCGAAGGCGTTCGAGAGGCGCACCCGCGCCGACGTGCCGGCAATACTGGTGTGCACGATCTCGCGCATGGTTTGTCCGCCGTAGTTGCCGCCGCAGCTTTGTGGTGACGATGCCCAGGTGCCGGTCCAGGCGTTGCTGGTAGCCGGGCCGTCGCTGGCATCGCCGCCGTCGGGTTTGTCGTCGCCGCCGGTCGCGTCAGTGGCAGCGCCACCCGACCCGCCGCCGCTGCCGCTGACCACGGTGCCGCCGGCGCCGCCGGAGCCACTGGCCGGCACGTCGGTCTGGCTGCTCGCATCAGGGGCGCCGCCCGCGCCGCCGCTGCCGCCGCTGCCCGATCCGCCGGTTCCCGGGCTGCCGCTGCCACCTCCCGAGCAAGCGGCCGTCGACAGCACGACCAAAGTGTAAAGGATGGTTGACAATGGCGCGCCGAAGATTCGCATAGGTTTGTTGCGAGGTAGACGAACCTGTGGGGAAAAACAGGCAGGTCTCGCACCCTGGGTTTTATGCTGACCGGCATGGACGCCGCGTGGATGTCACCGGTTAGGTTCGTCGCGGCGATCGGTCTGCCTGCCCAGCAGCGATTCACCGTCCTAGTCGGGGATGGATCGATCTTTTGTTTTTGCCACCGGGGTCTGGTTGGCGTTCGCCGGTGGTCTCGTCGGCCTGCCGCGGGCCGCAGCGGCGGCGCCGCTGAAGATCGCTTGCCTCGGCACCAGCGCGATGGCCGGCTATGGCTCCAGCGCGGGCCACCACCTCACGGATTGGATGGGGATGGACCTGGGAGCGGACTTCGAGGTGAAGAACTTTGCCGTCGTCGGCGCGACCGTGCTGAAGCAGACCGACGTGTCGTACTGGAACCGTCCCGAGATGAAAGCGGCAGAAGCGTATAACCCGGACATCGTCCTCTTCTGGTTCGGCGGCAACGACACCTTCGTGCAGTACTGGAACGCACACAAAGGTGAATTCGAAGGTGACTACACCGATCTGGTGCAAACCTTCCAGGCGTTGCCGAGCCATCCGAAGACCTTCCTCGTGCGCATGCTGGTCTTCGGCGACGGCCCGGTGCAAAAGTCCGTCGTGGAGAGCGTGATTGTTCCCACCACCGACAAGATCGGCGTCGCCACCGGATCGTTCATGATCAACTACCACGACCAGTTCAAGAACGATTCGATGTGGTACCCCGACGGATTTCACCCCAACGACACCGGCACGCCGATCATCGGAAAGTATTTCGCCGACGTGATCAGCGCTGATTTGAAAGCGGCGGCGATGGATGGCGGCGCGGACGCCACGACGGATGGGCCGACCGACGCCGGTGGCATGACGGCTGACGTCCCGACCGTCACCGACGCCAGCGGCACCGGCGGCGCGGCGGCCGGCTCGGGCGGCAGCGCGGGTACTGGCGGCGCAGCGGGCGCCACCGGCGGCGCTAGCGGAAGCGGCGGCGCCCCCACCAGCGGCAGCGGCACCGGCGGCAGCGCAGGGACGACCGGTCAAAGCAGCAGTGGCAGCAGCGGATGCATCGTCGCAGGCGCACCGCCGTTCCTGGGTCCCGCCGGCTTGGCGGTGGTGGCACTGGCGTGTCTCATGCTCGCCTGCCGCCGTCGTCGCCGCTGATCGCGCTTACCGTCGCGATTGTCGCCGTCGCGCCGCCCAGGCGATCAATTCGCCGACCACGCCGCGCCGGAAGGCCAGCACGCACACCACGAAGATCGCGCCGGTCAGGACCGTCACCCACTGGCCCAGCTCGGCCAGGTAGTTTTCGATGGCGGCGATCATGAACGCGCCCACCACCGGACCCACCACCGTGCCCATGCCGCCCAGCAACGTCATCAGCACCACCTCGCCCGAGGTGGTCCAGTGCACGTCGGTCAGGGACGCCAGCTGGAAGACGATGGCCTTGGTGGCGCCGGCCAGGCCGGCCAGCGTCGCCGACAGGACGAAGCAGATCAGCTTGTACTGGTCGACGTCATAGCCAAGAGAGATGGCGCGTGGTTCGTTCTCGCGAATGCTCTTCAGCACGTGACCGAACGGCGAATGAATGATCCGGTGAATGAACCAGAACGTGCCGGCGAAGAGCAGCAGCACCAGTTCGTACATCGCCCACGGGTTGTTCAGATCCAGAAGGCCCAGCAACCGGCCGCGCGGCACCGACTGGATGCCGTCCTCGCCATGGGTGAACGGCGCCTGCAGGAAAAAGAAGTACGCCATCTGCGCCAGCGCCAGCGTGATCATGGCGAAGTAGATTCCCTGGCGCCGGATGGTCAGCGCGCCGGTCAGCATGCCCAGCGCCGCCGCCGCCGCCGTGCCGGCCAGGATCGCCGCCTCCGGCGGAAAGCCCCACTCTTTCGCCGCGTGCGCCGACACGTATCCGGCGGTCCCCAGGAACATGGCGTGCCCGAAAGACAGCAAGCCGGCGAAGCCCAGCAGCAGGTTGAAGGCGCAAGCGAACATCGCCAGGCACAGCGCCTTCATCAAAAACACCGGGTAAAAGCCCATGGCCGGGGCGAGCGCCAGCGCCACCAGCGCCACCAGCGCGGCTATGGTCGGGCGCGAAAAACGCGGCGGCTGTTTTTCGGGCGCGGCCATGGCGTCTAGCGCTCCCGCCCGAACAGGCCGCGCGGCTTGACCAGCAACACCAGGACCATCACCACGAAGATCACCGTGTTCGAAGCCTCGGCGTAAAAATACTTGGTCAGCCCTTCGACGACGCCCAGGCCGAACCCGGTGACGATCGAGCCGCCGATTGATCCCATGCCGCCGATGACCACCACAGCGAAGACGACGATGATCAAATTCGCGCCCATCAGCGGGCTGACCTGGTAGATCGGCGCCGCCATCACCCCGGCCAGCGCGGCCAGGGCCACGCCGAAGCCGTAGGTCAACGTGATCATCGCCGGCACGTTGATGCCGAAGGCTTGCACCAGCGTCGGGTTCTCGGTGGCGGCGCGCAGGTACGAACCCAGCTTGGTGCGTTCGATGACGAACCAGGTGCCGCCGCACACCACCAGGGACATCGCGATCACCCACAGCCGATAACGGGGCAAGAACATGAAACCCAGGTTGAATCCGCCGATGAATGCCGGCGGCAGCCGATATGGCAAGCCCGAGCTGCCATAGATGTTGGTGAACACACCTTGCAACACCAAGGCGATCCCGAACGTCAGCAAGAGACCATACAGGTGATCCAGGTTGGCCAGGCGTGACAGCATGAAACGCTGGATGACGATGCCGATCGCCCCGACAGCAATTGGCACGATCAACAGCGACGGCCAGTAGCCCAGGCCGGCGTGCTCGCACAGCATCCACGCCCCGAAGGCGCCCAGCATGTACTGGGCGCCGTGGGCGAAGTTGATGATGTTGAGCAGGCCGAAGATCACCGCCAGGCCCAGCGACAACATGGCGTAGAACGCGCCGTTGATGAGGCCGATCAACAGCTGGCCAAACAAAGCTTGCAACGTCGGGGCTCGGCGGCGAAGGCGTCGAAGCCGCGCGCTTTACGCGCGCGGCGCGCGGCTCACTTGACCAGCGGACAGCCGCCTTGAGCCATCGGCCGGAACGCCTGATCGGCCGGGATGGTGTTGCGCAGCTTGTAGTAATCCCACGGGTGCTTTGATTCGGACGGCTTCTTCACCTCGTACAGATAGACCGGGTGAATCTTGCGGCCGTCGGCCCGGATCGATCCTTTGCCGAACAACGGATCGTCGGTGGGCATGGCTTTCATCTTCGCCACCACCTTGGTGCCATCGTCGTTCTTCAGCGCTTCAACCGCTTTCAAATAGTGCCGCACCGCCGAGTACACGCCGGCGTGAACCATGGTCGGGTGCACGCCTTTGTTGCGCTCGGCAAAGCGCTTGGCGAAGGCGCGGGTCTCGGCGTTGGCGTCCCAGTAGAACGTGTTGCTCAGGATCAATCCCTGCGCCGTCGGCAAGCCCAGCGCGTTCACGTCGGTGATGAAGACCAAGAGGCCGGCCAGGCTTTGCCCGCCCTTGCCGATGCCGAACTCCGCCGCTTGCTTGATGGCGTTGGTGGTGTCGCCGCCGGCATTGGCCAGGCCGATGATCTTCGCCTTCGAGGCTTGCGCCTGCAGCAGGAACGAACTGAAGTCCTGGGTGTTCAGCGGGTGACGGACCTTGCCCAGCACCTTGCCGCCGTTCTCCAGCACGACGTCCTCGGTGTTCTTCTCCAGCGACTGTCCGAAGGCGTAGTCGGCGGTCAGGAAGAACCAGGTGTTGCCGCCGGTCTTGACGATCGCCTTGCCGGTGCCGTGCGCCAGCATCCAGGTGTCGTAGGTCCAGTGAATGGTGTTCGGCGTGCACGCCTTGCCGGTCAGGTCAGCCGTGCCCGCGCCCGACACCAGCAGCGCCTTGCCTTTGTCCTTGGTGATCTGACTGACCGCCAGCGCCACGCCGGAGTTCGGCACGTCGACGATCACGTCCACCTTGTCCACGTCGTACCACTGGCGCGCGATGTTCGAGCCGACGTCCGGTTTGTTCTGGTGATCCGCCGAGACGATCTCCACTTTGATCCCGCGCTTCTTGATGCCCGAGTCTTCCACCGCCATGTTCGCCGCCACCACCGAACCCGCGCCGGCCAGATCTGTGTAGAGGCTGGACATGTCCGACAGCACGCCGATCTTCACCACGCCGTCGGAGACCTGCGCCACGGCATTTCCAGGCCGCGCCGCCGCGCCGGCTATCACCAGCGCCAGAGCCAGCCAAATCTTGGGGAGTGTTCGCATGTCCTTTGCCTCTCTCTTTGTCCGTGGGGTGGGATGTCGTCGGGCGCGGTCAGACGCCCAGGTATCGGTGCAGCTTGTCCGTGTTCGCTTCCAGTTCGTGACCGGGAATCATCTCGATAACGCGCCCTTGTTCCATGATGTAGTGACGATCAGCGACGGTGGCGGCGAAATGAAAATTTTGTTCGACCAGCAGGATGGTGAAGCCTTGGGTTTTCAGGTCGGCGATGGTGCGGCCGATCTGTTGCACGATCACCGGCGCCAATCCCTCCGTCGGTTCATCCAGCAACAAAAGCCGCGCGCCGGTGCGCAGGATACGCCCGATGGCCAGCATTTGTTGCTCGCCCCCGGATAATTTCGTGCCCGGGCTCCGGCGCCGTTCTTTCAGCGCCGGGAACATCGCGAACAGTTGTTCGACGGTCAGGCCGCCGGGCCGGATCACCGGCGGCAGGCGGAGATTTTCCTCGACCGTGAGGCTGGCGAAGATGCCGCGCTCTTCCGGACACCAGCCGAGGCCCCGCCGCGCCACCTGGTGCGACGGCAAGGTGATGGTCTCTGCGCCGTCGACGGTGATGGAACCCGTGCGGCGAGGGACCACGCCCATCAGCGCCTTCAGCGTGGTGGTCTTCCCGGCGCCGTTGCGGCCGAGAAGCGTCACCACCTCGCCGGCGCGGATTTCGAACGAGACGCCGTGCAAAATGTGCGATTCACCGTACCAGGCGTGCAGGTCGCGCACGGCCAGCAGCGGCGCCTTCACTGTTGCGGCCTCGGTGGATTGCGGTACTGCCGTTTCAGGCATGCCCCCCGCCCGCGCCCAGATAGGCTTCGATCACCGCCGGATTCTTCGACACTGTCGCGTAGTCGCCCTCGGCCAGCACTTCGCCGCGCGCCAGGACGGTGATGTGGTGACAAAGCGCCGCGACGACGTCCAGGTTGTGCTCGACCATCAGCACCGTGCGGTCGGCGGCCACCCGCTTGATGAGGGCGGTGATGCGCTCGACGTCTTCCTGGGTCATGCCGGCGGTCGGCTCGTCCAGCAGCATCAGCGCCGGGTCGAGGGCCAGCGTGGTGGCGATCTCCAGCGCGCGCTTGCGGCCGTACGGCAATTCGCCGGCGTCGCGGGTTTCGAACTCCGCCAAGCCGACGGCGTCCAGCAAGGCGCGCGCTTCACCATCCAGCGCGTGCAGCACGTGGCTGGACCGCCAGAAGTCCATCGAGCGCCCCCGCCGCCGCTGCAGGCCGAGGCGCACGTTCTCGAGGACGCTGAGATGGGGAAACACCGCCGAGATCTGAAACGACCGCACCATGCCCATGCGCGCGATGGCCGCCGGCGCCGAGCCGGTGATGTCCTGGCCGGCAAAAATGATCGACCCGCGGGTGGGCGTGAGGAAATGCGTGAGCAGATTGAAACAGGTGGTTTTTCCCGCTCCATTGGGCCCGATCAGCGCGTGCACGGTGCCGCGGCGGACCTGCAGGTCGACGCCTTTGACGGCGACGAATCCCTTGAACTCCTTGGTCAGCCCGCGGGCTTCGAGGATGGTTTCGTTCGCCATTGCTGGGGCGAGGGCGGGGCTGACGAACTGGCCGACCGGGCCCGACCTGGCCATAGAAAGACGGTACCGCAACCGACGGCAGGCAAGAAATCCATTCCCATCGATCTGGATCGTTTTTGCGGCGGGAAAGTGAGCCGTGGCGGCCTCGGCGCGGTTCTCTTCTTTGTGAGTGTCTGCGCCGCGCGCGCTTTTCGCGCCGTAAGGGAGCCAGTTATGAAAGTCTTCCCTGACTTTGCCCGACCGAAAACGATCCTCTTCCTGACAGTGCCGGCGTTGCTTCTGGCTGCGTGCTCCGGCGCGGTGGGCAACGGGCCGGCCACGGCAAGCGGCAGCGGAAATAGTGGCGGCGGCAACAACACCGGTTCAGGTGGTGGGACCAGTTCCGGGAACGGCGGGACCTCGGTGGTCGACGTCAGCGGGCCCATCGTCGGATTGCCGGCACCGTCGTCGCGGTTGGTTCGTTTGAACAGCAAGCAGTGGGAGAACAGCGTCCAGGATCTGCTGCGTCTGTCGGCCCCGCTCGGATACTCCAGCGCCTTCGTCCAAGAATCGCTGCAGACTTCGTTCGACACCAACGGCAGCGTTCTGGAGATCGACACCAACCAGTGGGCCGGTTACAAGCGCGCGGCTCTGCAGGTGGCGAACAAGGTGGCGCGCGACGCGCAGCTGATCCTGGTGGTGGCGCCGGCAGCTTCTGATCCGACCGCGCGCGCGTCCGGGTTCATCAAGACCTTCGGGCAGCGGGTGTTTCGCCGGCCGCTCAGCGACGCCGACGTCAAACGGTACAGCGATCTCTTCAACCAAGGCGCCGCGTTGCTCGGCAGCGGCGACGCCTTCGCCGATGGCGTCGAGATGGTGCTGCGGGCGTTCTTCCAGTCTCCCAATTTCTTGTACCGGATAGAGACCAGCGACACGGTCAAAAGCGGAATGATTCCTCTTAACGATTACGAGATCGCCCAGCGTCTTTCGTACAGCCTGACCAACTCGACGCCGGACGACACGCTGCTGACCGCGGCGGCGGCGGGCATGTTGCAGTCGCGCGACAACGTCAGCCAGCAGGCTCAGCGATTGATCGCCGCCGCTCCCGGCCAGGCCATGGTCTCTGACTTTCACTATCAGCTGCTGCAGCTGGAGAACGACGATCAGATCGCCAAGGACGCGACGCAGGTGCCTTTGTTCACCACCGATCTGAACGCCGCCCTGAAAACCGAGACGCTTTCTTTCGTCAAGAACGTCCTTTACGACCAGAACAAAGGCTTCGGCGAGCTGTTGACGGCGCCGTACACCTTCGCCAACGGCCAGGTGGCGCAAGTCTACGGCGCCAAGGCGGCCACTGGATCATCCGACGCGTTCGCCCGCGTCGATCTGGATCCCACGCAAAGGGCGGGTCTTTTGACCCAGGCCGGCTTCCTGACGTTCTACGCCGACGCTGGCGCCACCACGAACCTAATCTTGCGCGGCGCCCGCATCGCGGTGGACTTCCTGTGCGTGGACATCCCGGCGCCGCCCCCCAACATCCCGCCGGTGCCGGCTCTGGCGCCGAACACCACCAACCGCACGCGCATCACCACCATGACAAAGGATGCGCCCTGCAACACCTGCCACACGACTCTGATCAACCCGCTGGGCTTTGCGCTGGAAACCCTGGACGGCTATGCCCGCTATCGCACGCAGGAAAATGGCCAGCCCATCGACGCCACTGGCCAGTACACCCTGGACGGCAAGCAGGTGTCCTTCAACGGTCCGGTCGAGCTGATGAAGTTGATCGGACCCAGCCAGCAAGCGAACGACTGCTATGCGCGCCACTGGGCGGAATACCTTTACGGCCGCGCGGTCACCAACGCCACGCCCGCTGACGCCAGCCTGATCACGCAGGCCGGCGCGCGGTCCCGAATCAACCTGTCGGCCAAGGATTTGATCCTGAAGCTGGTCACCGCCGACTCCTTCTTGAATCGGGCTCCGTAAGGAGATGGCCATGAACGCCAAAACGCACGCCAAAACGACGACGAACGGCACGACAATCATGACAAGCAAAAAGACCTTCACCCGGCGCCGATTTCTTCGCGGGGCCGGTGGCGTGGTGGTGGGCTTGCCCGCCCTCGACATCTTTCAGCGGCGCGCCAACGGCGCGGCAGCACCCACAAAGATCTATTCGGCGTGGATGCTACAGAACAACGGTCTTGTGCAAGGGCCGCACGCCGGCACCGGCGGCGGGCCGATCACCGCCGTGGTGGCCAACGCGCCGCCGGAGACGGACATGTTCTGGCCCAAGGCGATGGGCCCCCTCAGCGCCGCGACGATGATGGGCGCCGACGCCGATCAGGCCACCAGCCAGCTGGTCGATTACGCCAGCAAGCTGATCTTCGTGCGCGGCACCAGCTTCAAGCATTCGTTCCAGCACGGCGGCGGTCCGGTGGCGGCGATGACCGGCGCACCGGTGACCGGCGTTTACCCGCGCCAGAACCCCACCTCGGAGTCGGCCGAGTTCTTCATCTCGCGCACCATGAACGGCGGCATGCCGCCGCTGACGTTGTACGTGGGCCGCAAGAACCAGTTCCGCGACGACTGCTTTTCTTTCGGGATGGGCGGCGGCAACCCGCGCGTCGGGGAGAGCAACCCGTACAACGTCTATCAGGATATGGTCGGCCTGACCGGGATGATGCAGACCAACCCGGCGATGGCGGCCAAGGTGCTGGCCCAGGACACGTCGGTCAACGACCTCGTTCGCGGCGAGTTGAACGCTCTGCTGGCCCGCACGGATCTCAGCATGGACGATCGGCGCCGCGTCGATCTGCACCTGAGCAGCATCCGGGACATGGAGATCAACATGACCACCGTGACGGGCCCGATGGTCGACACCGCGTCCATCACCATGATCAACGGCAAGCACGAAGACGATGCCTTCATCGAACAGGCGGCGTTGCTGCAGATGGATCTAATCGCCTTTGCCTTCGCGTCGGATCGCTATCGAAGCGCCTCGCTGCAGGTGGGCGGCGCCAACGACCACACGCGCTACACCGTCAACGGCGCGCTGGCGCCGGCGTATCACCCGGTCTCGCACCGCAATAACTCGGACGGCCAGGACGGCCCCCTCATCGCCAACTCCGTGCAGATACACCACGGCATCGACCAGATTCATGCCCGCATGTTCAAGCGCCTGCTGGACAAGCTGGCGGCCTACACCCTGCCCACCGGCGGCACGTTGCTCGATTCCAGCGTGAATGTGTGGACCAACTCGCTGGACGACGGCCCCACCCACGGCAGCAACAACATCCCGTACGTCATCGCCGGCAGCGGCGGCGGGTATTTGCGCACCGGCCTTCACGTCGTCATGCCATCCGGCACGGCGAACAACCTGGTGCTGAACACGGTGGTCAGCGCCGCCGGCTGCCGCAAGGCGAGCGGCGATCCTGTCGACAACTTCGGCGATCCGGCCTTCCCGGGGCTGATCACCGACGTCATCGCTTAGGGGGCGATCACGCGCCGTCGTCGTCTCCGCTGTCGCCGTTGGCGGGAGGGCGCGCGCCCAGGCCGTGTTCCTCTAGCTTGGCGTAAAGCAGCGGTCGGCCGATGCCCAGCAGGCGCGCCGCCGCCGACCGGTTGCCCTTGGAGCGTTCCAGGGCGCGGGTGATGAGGCGGCGTTCCAGGCGGGTGATGGCCGGGTGCAATGACAGATCGTCGTCGTCGCGGTGTCCGCCTTCGCTGCGATCGCCGCCGGCGCTCTCGCCGCTGCGCAGCGGTTCGGGCAGGTTCACCACGTCGATCACCTCGCCGCCGCACAACACGGCCGCCCGCTGCAAGACGTGAAACAGCTCGCGCACGTTGCCGGGCCAGGCGTAGGCCGACAGTTGCGCCATCGCCTCTTCGGAGACCGCGCGCGCGGGCGTGCCGCGCAGAGCGTGCGCGACCAGCACCGGGATGTCGCTGCGTCGGGCGCGCAAGGGCGGCAGCTCGATCTCGATCACCGCCAGCCTGTAATAAAGATCCTCGCGCAGCGCCGCGCCGGGAGCGCCGGGCCGCACCGCGCGGTTGGTGGCGGCGACCAGGCGCGCGTGGCTGGCCTGCGATTCGTTCCCGCCCACCCGTTCGTAGCCACCTTCTTGCACCACCCGCAACAGCTTGGTCTGCAGCGCCGGATCCAGATCGCCGATCTCGTCCAGGAACAGCGTGCCGTCGCCGGCGGTCTCAAAGCGCCCACTGCGGCGGGCGCTGGCTCCGGTGAAGGCGCCGCGTTCATGCCCGAACAGCTCGCTTTCGATCAACGTGGGCGGCAGCGCGGCCAGGTTCACCGCCACGAACGGCTGCGCCGCCCGCGGCGAGTAGCGATGGACCGCCCGCGCCACCAGCTCTTTGCCGGTGCCAGTCTCGCCGGTGATCAGCACCGGCGCGTCGGAAGCGGCTGCGCGCCCGATCAACTTCCACACCGCCAGCATCGCCGCGCTGGTGCCGATCAGATTGGCCGGCGATTCGTCGCGCGGCAGCGCCGGCGCCGCCGCTTGCAACAACGACCGTTGCTTGATCGCGCGCTCCACCGTCGCGCGCAGCGACGGAAGATCGAACGGCTTGGTCAGGTAATCGAACGCGCCGTCGCGCATGGCCCGGATGGTCCGTTCGCTGTCGCCGTAAGCGGTGGCGACGATGACCGGCACGTCGCGCGCCGGCCCGGCGCGCAGCTCGCGCAGGAAATCCAGGCCGTCGCCGTCGCGCAGGCGGATGTCCAGCAGCACACAATCGAATGCGGCTGGCCGGTTGTCGTTGCCGGCGGTGGTGCCCAGGGCGTGGCGCGCTTCGGCCAGGCCGGCGGCGGGCACCGCTTGCAAACCCATCGCCGTGATCACGTCGCAGAGACCCTGGCGCAGGCCAGCTTCGTCTTCGACGATCAGCACCGCGCTCATGCGCCGACCCTGACCTGGGCGGCGTCCGCGGCGCCGTTGCGGGGCAAGGTGAGATCGAACCGGGTGACGACGCCGTCGCGCCCATAGGCCAGTTCGCCGTCATGCGCCTGGGCGATGGCGCGCGAGATGGCCAGGCCGAGACCGGTGCCGTCCGGCTTGGTGGTGAAGAACGGTTCGAACAATTCGCCGGCGCGACCGGCGGGAAAGCCGGCGCCGTGATCGACCACCCGCAAACGGACGCGGTCGCCGTCGACGCTGACGCTGACGTCGACGGCGGCGCCGTCGGGCGAGGCCTCGACGGCGTTGCGCAGGAGATTGTCCACCGCCCGGGCCAGGCGATTCGCATCGCCGCTGGTCACGGCGCCGCCGCTGGCTTCGTCGCTGACCCGCACGGTTACCTGGCGCAGCGCTGCCCAGGGAGCCAGCGCCTCGGCGCGCCGTCGGGCCAGAGCGCCGAGATCGACGGGCGCCCGTCTGCCGAGGGCTCGCCCCGACAGCGTCAGCAGATCGGCGACCAGACCGTCCAGGCGCGCGATCTCCGCCGACGCATGGGCGATGGCGGCCGCGGTTTTTGGCGACAGCAGCGGCGTCGTCGCCGCGCCCCCCCCGACCGACGGCGGTGACGCCGCCAGATCAAGGCGCAGCTTGATCGACGCCAGCGGGTTGCGCACCTCGTGCGCCACGCCCGCCACCACGCGCCCCAGCGCGGCCAGGCGTTCCTGGCGCGCCAGATCGCGCGACATTCGTTCTTGCGCCTGCCGCGACTCGGCCAGATGTCGGGCCAGGGTGGCGATGCCGTCGCCGATGTCGGCCAGCTCGCGCACCGGCGGACGCGGCACGGGCGCGTGCAGATCGCTGGCCAGGGCGCGCGTCGCCGCTTGCAATGATCCGGCGCCGCGTTTCAACGTCACCAGCGAGATCAGCGCGATGGTCACCAGCAACATCGCCGACACGGTCAGCGCCGCCACCAGGATGCGCCAGCTTTGCAGGTACGGCGAAGGCCTCACCGCCGTCGCCACCCAGGCCAGCCGGCCGCCGGCGATCGCCTGCACGCTGGCCAGCAGGCGCGCACCCAGGATGATCACTTCCTGATCTGCGCGCGTCTGCTGCTGCTGCTGCGCCCGCAGCGCCAGCGCGATCATCGGCGCGCTCCAGGTGGTCGGGACGCGAGCGCCGACCGCCGCCGGGTCGGCCGCCACGCCGCCGCGCATGCCGATGATGTTGGGTGGCGGCGCGTCCGCGTCGCGGGTGGCGGTGGTCAGGCGTGCCAGCTCTTCGGTGTTCGAGTCGCGGGCGTGCTCGAGGCGCAGGGTATTCGACACCGCGATGGTCCGGTACATCGCCAGCACCGCCAGGCCGGAGGTCACCACGCCCAGCACTGCCACCATCAACAGGCCGTGGCCGATGGGTCGGCGAATGCGCACGACCGGTTTTTCTAGCAAGACGGGTTCCGACGTCATGGGCTGGCAGAAATGACTGTCTCACCCCTTGCGGTTGCAACCAAACGCGACAGCTGTCGTCTTTCACGACAGGATGGCGGTCGGTTGCGGGCCAGTTTCTGCGGCGCGCGACTGGCCTGCTTGTTGCCCATGCGCAGGTTACTCGCGCATGAACTTTGTCTTCACATTGCTGTCCTGGGCGACTTTGATGGCCGCCGATCTCCCGTCGCCGGCCGCACCGCCGCCACCGGCCGAAAAACCCACCGCGCCGCCGTCCGGGCCGTCGTTGACCCTGGCCCAGGCCGAACAGAACGCCCTTCGCCGCCAGCCCAGCATTCGCCAGGCGAACGGCCAGACCGAGGCCGCTGCCGGGCGGGTCGAGGAAGCGCGCGCCGGATACTTGCCGCAGGTGACGGCCAGCGGTCTCTACGAACGAACCACGGGCAACTATGCCCCCCGCCCGGGTGCGCTGCCCGCCAGCGCGATGACGGCGATTACGATGACGACGACCCCAGCGCCGTCGTGGACGACGACTTACAACACCTGGTCGTTCGGGCTGACCGGCTCGCAGTTGATCTACGATTTCAACGCCACCGCCGATCGCTGGCGCTCAGCGGCCGTCAGCCGCGACGCCGCCGATTCCAACACGCAAGGGGTCACCTTGCAGGCGCTGCTGGCGGTGCGGCGCGCGTATTTCCAGGCCCGCGCGCAGCGCGATCTGCGCCGAGTCGCCGAGGAGGCCGTGGCCAATCAACAAAAGCACCTGGATCAGATCCAGGCCTTCGTCAAAGCGGGTATGCGCTCGGAGATCGATCTGGCGACGGCGCGCACGGCGCTGGCCAATGCCCGGGTGCAGATGGTGACGGCGGAGAACGCTGAATTCTCGGCGCTGGCCGTGTTGAACCAGGCGATGGGCCTTCCGGAAAATCAGCCGTTCGAATTGACCGACAGCGCTCTGCCGCCCATCAACGGCGAGGACGCCACTTCGCGCGACCTGACCGAACAGGCCTTGCGGGCTCGTCCGGAGATCGCGCTCGCCAATCAGCAGCGGCGGGCCCAAGAGCTGCAGGCGGCGTCGCTGCGTGGGAATTACGGTCCGTCGATCGCGGCCGCGGCGAGTTTGACCGGGGTGGGAAAATCTCCAGATAACCTGACACCGAACTGGTTTGTCGGGTTGAACGCCACCTGGGCCATCCTGCAAGGCGGACTCACCACCGGCCAGGTGCGCGAAGCCAACGGTACGCTGGCCGCGCTGTCCGCGCAGGCGGAAGCGGTTCGCCTGCAGGTCATCGTCGACGTCGAGCAAGGCCGCCTGGCCGTCCGGGCCGCCAAGTCCAGCATCGACGGCGCGGAAGAAGCCCTGTCCAACGCCCGCGAGCAGCTGCGCCTGGCCGAGGGGCGCTACCGAACCGGGCAGGGCAGCGTCATCGAGCTGGCCGACGCGCAGGTGGCGTACACGACGGCAGAGGCGCAGGAAGTGTCCGCACGCTATAGCTTGGCCAGCGCGCGCGCGCAGCTTTTGGCCGCATTGGGGGTTCGATGAGCTCGACGAGACGTGGCTGGTGGATCGCGATCGGTGTGGCGGCGGTGGTGGTCGTGGCGCTGGTGTTCCGCGCGCACGAAAAAGGCAAGGCGGGAGAATCGAGCGGCGCGCAGGCGCAAGGGCAGGGCGCCGGCGCCGGCTTGAAAGGCGGGCGCGGCAACCCGGCTGATCGCCCGGTGCCGGTGCTGACCGCCAAATCCGTGGCGCGCGATATCCCCATCACGGTGGAAGGCCTGGGCTCGGTCACCGCGTACAAGACGGTGAACGTGCGCACGCAGGTCGACGGACGTTTGCAGCGGGTGATCTTCCGCGAAGGGCAGTCCGTCAAATCAGGCGAGGTGCTGGCCGAGATCGATCCGCGCCCATTCGAGATCATGCTGCACCAGGGCCAGGCCGCGCTGGCCCGTGATGAGGCGCAGCTGCACGGGGCCCAGCGCGACCTGGAACGGTATCAGGCAGTGGTCACCGACAAGCTGATCCCGCAGCAGCAGGTGGACGATCAACGGGCGATGGTCGAGCAGTTCCAAGGCGCCGTGCAGGGCGACCAGGCGCAGATCGAAAACGCGCGCCTGCAGCTGGATTACGCGCGCATCAAATCGCCCATCGAAGGCGTCACCGGTGTGCGCCAGGTCGATCCCGGAAACGTGGTGCACGCCGCCGACGTCAACGCCATCGTGGTGGTGACGCAGCTGGATCCCATCGCCGTCCTTTTCACCCTGTCGCAGGACGAGCTGCCGCGCGTGGCCCAGGCGCAGGCGACGGGCGCGCTGACCGTCGAGGCGCTGAGCCGGGACGGCAGCCAGGTGCTGGCCACCGGCAGGTTGGAGGTGGTCGACAACCAGATCAACCAGAGCACGGCGACGATTCGCCTGAAGGCGATCTTCCCCAACCCGGCGGCCCCTCAACATGCGTTGTGGCCGAATCAATTCGTCAAGGCGCGGATGCGTCTGGCGGTGCGCAAGGGCGCGCTGGTGATCCCCGGCGTGGCGGTGCAGCGCGGGCCACAGGGCACGTTCGTGTACACCGTCGGCGAGGATGACAAGGCGGTCGTTCGTCCGATCACCGTCGACGTTTTGCAGGGCGATCAGGCGCTGATCAGCAAGGGGCTGCAACCGGGCGAGGCGGTGGTGATCGAAGGACAGAATCAGCTGCGGCCCGGGGCCAAGGTGGTTTTGCGGGCGGGTGGCGGCAACACCGGCGGCGGCAACGGTGGCGCCGCCGGAGCCAATCGCAACGGCGCCGGTGGTGCTGGCGCTGGCGGCGGCCGTCGTCGGGCCGGCGCCGCGGGCATGAGCGACGGCGCCGCCAGCGGCAGCGGCAATCCCCTCCGCGGCGGCCAGGCCAGCGCCGAAGGAACGGCGGCGGGCAACGGCTCCGGTCATCCATGAGCATCTCGGGCCCCTTCATTCGCCGTCCGGTGGGGACGGCGCTTTTGATGGTGGGCGTCCTCATCGCCGGCCTGGTCGGCTATCGCCAGCTGCCGGTGTCCGCGCTGCCGCAGGTGGATTACCCGACCATTGTGGTGTCGACCCTGCTGCCAGGGGCCAGCGCGGACACGATGGTGTCGGCGGTGACCACCCCTCTCGAACGGCAGCTCGGTCAGATCCCGTCGCTGGCGCAGCTGACCTCGGTGTCCAGCGCGGCCAGCTCGCAGATCACGCTGCAGTTCAATCTTGACCGCGACATCGATTCGGCCGAGCAGGACGTGCAGGCGGCCATCAACGCGTCGTCGAACCTGCTGCCGCGCACGCTGCCCACGCCACCGACGTACAGCAAGAGCAACCCCGCCGACGTGCCGGTGATTTCGTTCAGCGTCAGCTCGGACACCGTGCCGCTGTCGCAGGTCGACGATTACGCCGATTCGATCCTGGCCCAGAAGATCTCGCAGGTCTCGGGCGTCGGCCTGGTGACGTTGAACGGCGGGCAGCGGCCGGCGGTGCGCGTGCAAGTGGATCCGGTGGCGCTGGCCGGGCGCGGCCTGTCGCTGGAGGATGTGCGGACCGTTCTCGCGGCGGCCAACGTCAACCAGCCGAAGGGCAACCTGGACGGCCCGCGCCAGAACTACACCGTCGCGGCCAACGACCAGCTGGTCGAGGCGGCCGGCTACGCGCCGCTGATCATCGCCTACAAGGACGGCTCGCCGGTACGCCTGGCCGACGTGGCCAAGATCGTCGACGGCGTCGAGAACGACCAGCTGGCCGGCTGGGCGGGCGCGCATCGAGCGGTGATCGTCAACGTCCAGCGCCAGCCCGGCGCCAACTTGATCGAAGTCGCCGCGCGCGTGAAGGCCTTGCTGCCGCAGCTTTCGGCGTCGCTGCCGCGCGGGATCGACGTCAAGGTCTTGAGCGACCGCACCGAGACCGTGCGCGCCTCCGTCGACGACGTGCAGTTCACCTTGCTTTTGACCATCGGCCTGGTGGTGGCGGTGATCTACCTTTTCCTGCACAGCTTCCGGGCCACCATCATCCCGGGCGTGGCGGTGCCGCTGTCGCTGGTGGCCACGTTCGGCGTCATGCTGCTGGCCGGGTACAGCCTGAACAACCTGACCCTGATGGCGCTGACCATCTCGACCGGGTTCGTCGTCGACGACGCCATCGTGATGATCGAAAACATCGCCCGTTACATCGAAGAGGGCGTGCCGCCGCTGGAGGCGGCGCTGAAAGGATCAAAACAGATCGGCTTCACCATCATGTCCTTGACGGTGTCGCTGGTGGCGGTGCTGATCCCGCTGCTGTTCATGGGGGGGATCATCGGGCGGCTGTTTCGCGAGTTCGCCGCCACCCTGAGCACGGCCATCGTCGCCTCGGCGTTCGTGTCGCTGACCCTGACCGCGATGATGTGCGCGCACATTTTGAAGCCGCACAAGAAAGGCGAAGAGAAGACCAACGCCGTCGCCCGGGTGTCCGAAAAACTGTGGAGCCGGGCGGTGGCCCTTTACGACCGCGGCCTGCAATGGGTGTTCGCGCACCAGGGCCTGACGCTGGCGGCGACGGTGGCGACGGTGGCGTTCACCGCGCTTTTGGCGGTGATCGTGCCGAAGGGTTTGTTTCCGCAGCAGGACACCGGCTTGCTTCTGGGCGTCACCGAGGCGCCACCGGATATTTCGTTCGACGCCATGAGCGAGCGCCAGCGCGCCGTCGCCGACGTGGTGCGCGTCGATCCCGACGTGGCCAGCGTGGCGTCGTTCATCGGCGCCGACGGCACCAACCCCACGCTGAACAGCGGGCGGCTGTCGATCACCTTGAAGGCGCACAAGGACCGCAAGGCCGGCGCCCAGGAGATCATCAACCGCTTGAACGCCAAGCTGACCCAGATTGCCGGCGTCGATGTTTACCTGCAGGCGGTGCAAGACCTGCAGATCGAAACCCGCACCAGCCG
Source organism: Polyangia bacterium (assembly GCA_036268875.1). GTDB lineage: Bacteria > Myxococcota_A > Polyangia > Fen-1088 > Fen-1088 > DATKEU01. The sequence goes on from DATATI010000049.1 coordinate 109,616, forward strand.
CACGCAGTATCAGTACACGCTGGAAGACGCCGACCCGGCCGAGCTGGCCGAATGGGCGCCGCGCTTGCTAGAGCGGTTGCGCCAGCAGCCCGAGCTGACCGATGTGGCCAGCGATCAACAATCGGGTGGCTTGCAGCTTTCGCTGGTGGTCGATCGCGACACGGCGTCGCGGCTGGGCGTCACCTCGCAGGCCATCGACGACACGCTGTACGACGCCTTCGGGCAGCGGCAGGTGTCGACCATCTTCACGCAGCTGAATCTTTATCGGGTGATTCTGGAGGTGGCGCCCGCCTATCAACAAGACCCGCAGGCGCTGGATCAGATCTACTTGCACACCTTGAGCGGCGCGGCTGTGCCGCTGTCGTCGTTCGCCCACTACGAGCAGCGGCAGACCACGCTGTCCATCGCCCACGAGGGACAGTTTCCGGCCGTCACGCTGTCCTTCAACGTCGGTGGCCGGGCCTCGCTGGGCGAGGCAGTGAAAGTGGTCGACGCCGCCTTCGCCGCGCTGGGCGCGCCGATGGGACTGCACGGCGACTTCCAGGGCGCCGCCGCCGCCTTCAGCGATTCGCTGACCAGCGAGCCGTTGCTGATCCTGGCCGCGCTGGTCACCGTCTATATCGTGCTGGGCGTCCTTTACGAAAGTTACATCCACCCGATCACCATCCTCAGCACGCTGCCGTCGGCGGGCGTGGGCGCGTTCCTGGCGCTGATTATCTGCGGCGAAGAGTTTTCGATCATTGCCCTCATCGGGATCATCTTGCTGATCGGCATCGTCAAGAAGAACGCCATCATGATGATCGACTTTGCCCTGGAGGCCGAGCGCGACCAGAAGAAAAGTCCGCGGGAGGCCATTCACCAGGCCTGTCTGCTGCGTTTTCGTCCGATCATGATGACCACCGCGGCGGCGCTGCTGGGCGGGTTGCCGCTGGCCTTGGGCCGGGGCATCGGCTCGGAGTTGCGGCGCCCGCTGGGGATCACCATTGTCGGCGGCTTGTTGCTGTCGCAGGTGCTGACGTTGTTCACCACGCCGGTCATCTATCTATACATGGAACGGGCGGCGGCCTGGCTGCGGCGCAAGCGCGGCGCGCGCCGGCCGCTGGCGACAGCGACAGCGACGGGCAGGGAAGGGGACAGCGGGTCGTGAGTGACGAGACGCCGAAGCCGCGCGCGCCCGCCGACGGCGACGCGGTCGAAGCAGAAGGCAGCCAGCGCACCGGCATCTCGGCGCCGTTCATTCGCCGTCCGGTGGCCACCTCGCTGCTGGCGGCGGCGGTTTTGTTGGCGGGCGGGGCGGCGTTCCTCACCTTGCCGGTGGCGCCGTTGCCGAAGGTGGATTTTCCGACGGTGTCCGTGTCGGCGGCGCTGCCCGGCGCCAGCCCGGACACCATGGCGTCGTCGGTGGCCACGCCGCTTGAACGCCGGTTCGGGCGTATCGCCGGCTTGACCGAGATGACCTCGACCAGCGCGCTTGGCTCCGCCAACATCACGCTGCAGTTCGATCTGGACCGCGACGTGGCGGCCGCCGCGCGCGACGTGCAGGCGGCCATCAACGCCGCCGGCGGCGAGCTGCCGCCGAATCTGCCGACGCGCCCCAACTACCGCAAGGTCAATCCGGCCGATTCGCCGATCCTGATCTTGTCGTTGCGGTCGGACGCGCTGCCGCTGGCCCAGGTGTTTGACGCCGCCAACAGCGTGCTGGCCCAGAAGATGTCACAGATCGAGGGCGTCGGGCAGGTGTTCGTGGGCGGCGGACAGCAGCCGGCCGTGCGGGTGCAGGTCGACGGCGAGACGCTGGCCGGCATGGGACTGTCCAGCGCCGACGTGCGCGCCGCGCTGGCGTCGTCGACGTCCAACCAGCCGAAGGGGATGATCAGCGGCGCGCACTCGACGTATTCGGTCTCCGCCAACGATCAGCTGCTGGTCGCCGACGACTATCGCAAGCTGGTGATCTCGTATACCGGCAACTCGGCGGTGCGCCTCGGCGACGTGGCGCGCGTCTTCGACGACGTCGAGAACAACCGCCTGGCCGCCTGGATCGACGGCAAGCGAACGGTCCTGATGATCATCCGCCGCGAACCCGGCGCCAATATTCTGGACACCATCGATCGCATCAAGGAAGCGCTGCCGCGCCTGACCGAATCCATCTCGCCAGCCATCGAGGTCAAGCTGGTCATGGACCGCACCGAGACCATCCGCGCGTCGGTGCGCGACGTCGAAATCACGCTGGTCCTCAGCGTTCTTTTGGTGACCCTGGTGGTCTACATCTTCCTGCGCAGCGCGCGCGCCACCATCATTCCCAGCGTCGCCGTGCCGCTGTCGCTGGTGGGCACGTTCGGCATCATGTACCTCTTCGGGTACAGCCTGGACAACCTGTCATTGATGGCCCTGACCATCTCGACCGGTTTCGTCGTCGATGACGCCATCGTCGTCACCGAGAACATCACGCGCTTCATTGAACAGGGCATGCCGCCGCTGAAGGCGGCGCTGGCCGGGGCGCGCCAGATCGGCTTTACCATCGTGTCGATCACCGTCTCGCTGATCGCCGTGTTCATTCCGATCTTGCTGATGGGCGGGATCGTCGGGCGGCTGTTTCGCGAGTTTGCCGTGACCTTGAGCATCGCCATCGCCTTGTCGGCCGTGGTGTCGCTGACGGTGACGCCGACCATGGCGGCCTATCTGTTACGGTCAGAGGCCGAAACGCAGCGGACCCGTTTCTACCGCTGGTCCGAACGTTTCTTCCAAGCGCTGTCGCGCGGGTACGACCGCGGCATCACCTGGGTGTTGAACCACGCCGTGCTGGTGCTGCTGCTGACCGTGGCGACGGTGGCGCTGACCGGGGTGCTGGCCGTGGTGGTGCCGAAGGGGCTGTTCCCGCAGCAGGACACCGGCTTGCTGGCAGGATTTTCCGAGGCGTCGCAGGACATCTCGTCGACCGCCATGCGCGGACTGCAGGAAAAGGTGATCGCCCTGGTGGCCGAGGATCCCGACGTGGCGCACGTGGTGTGTTTCGTGGGCGGCGGAAACAACGCCGGCAACACCGGCTCGTTGTTCGTGACCTTGAAGCCGTATAGCCAGCGCAAGGCCACCGCCCAAGAGATCATCGGCCGCCTGCGCCCGAAGCTGGCGCGCGTTCCCGGCATCAGCTTGTTCCTGCAGGCAGTGCAAGACGTGCGCGTCGGTGGCCGCAGCTCGCGCACGCAGTACCAGTACACGTTGCAAGACGCCAACCTGGACGAGCTGCGCACCTGGGCCCCCCGCGTGCTGGACGGCCTGCGCAAAGTGCCCGAGCTGCGCGACGTGAACACCGACCAGCAGACCGCCGGTCTGGAGCTGCGCGTGGACATCGATCGCGACAGTGCCGCGCGCCTGGGCATCACGCCGGCGGCGATCGACGATGCGCTGTACGACGCCTATGGCCAGCGTCAGGTGGCGACGTCCTTCACGGCGCAGAACTACTACCGCGTCGTTCTGGAGGCCACGCCCGAGTATCAGAAAGGCCCCGATCAGCTGGCGCGCATCTTCGTGCGCAGCGCGACCGGGGCGGTGGTGCCGCTGTCGTCGGTGGCGAAGTTCAGCACCGGCCTGATGCCGCTGGGAATCACCCACCAGGGACAATTTCCCTGCGTCACCTTGTCTTTCAATCTGGCGCCCGACAAATCACTGGGGCAGGCCATCGCCTCGATCGAACGCATCGAACGCCAGATGGGGATGCCCGCCAGCATCAGCGCCGGTTTTCAGGGCACCGCGCAGGCCTTCGGCGCGTCGCTGGCCAGCGAGCCGTGGCTGATCCTGGCGGCGCTGGTCTGCGTGTACATCGTCCTCGGAATTCTGTACGAAAGCCTGATTCACCCGATCACGATCCTGTCCACGTTGCCGTCGGCGGCGGTGGGCGCGCTGATCGCTTTGTTGCTGACCAAGCTGGACTTCAGCATCATCGCCTTGATCGGCGTCATCCTGCTGCTTGGCATCGTGAAGAAGAACGCCATCATGATGATCGACTTTGCCTTGGAAACGGAACGCGCCGAAGGGTTGGATCCCAAGGAGGCGATCCACCGCGCCTGTCTCTTACGCTTTCGCCCGATCTTGATGACCACCTTGTCGGCGTTGTTCGGGGCCATCCCGCTGGCCGTCGGCCTCGGCGCTGGGTCCGAGCTGCGTCGTCCGCTGGGCATCGTGATCGTTGGCGGGCTGGCGGTGTCGCAGCTTTTGAACCTGTTCACCACGCCGGTGATCTATTTGTTTCTGGACCGGCTGCGATTGCAAAGCCGCCACCGCCGCGGGCGAAAAGCCGACAAGGCCTCGCCAAGCCCGGCACCGTCGCCGGCGTAGTCGCAGACGCCACCGACGGACAAGCAGACGGCGGTTAAGGAATCAGCGTCAGGCAGCAGCCGTTGGCGCACACGGTGCCGCCCGGGCATGAAGCCGGATCGATTCCGCCCTGACCACACGACATGATTCCCGTCGGACACATGGTCGGAGGTGGGCCGGCGTCGGGGCCGGGGGCGCCGGCGTCGGGGCTGCCGCCGCCGGCGCAGAAGATCACGCAGCCTTCGCCCGAATCGCCGCCGCTTTTGTTCTGATCTCCGTCGTGGACGATGACCTGGATGCGGTAATTGTGGCCGGAGGCCAGCGGCACGGTCCACCGCGCCTCGGCGCCGAAGCCCTGGTCGGTGAGGCCAGCGGGCGCGGGATCGCCGCCCGCCAGGTCCCATTTGTTCTTGGCTGGATCGGCGTCGGGCGTGATGGTGATCTTGTTGGGCGTCACCGTCTTGTCGACGGTGCGAACCGCCGCCTTCCACGAGCCGAAGACGGCGTCTGGTCCGCGCGGGACGCCGCCTTGCTGCCAGTCTCCGGCGCGGTTGTTCGCGTCGGCGGTGATGTCGGTGATGAACAAGACGGGCCACATCGGCCGCAGTGATTGGTCGAGGCCGTTGTTGTCGCCGGCCAGCTCGCTGGTGCCGACCTGCGGGCTCATCACGCTGCCGGGATCGGTGGTCAGCGGCGAGACCGGGTAGTCCGTCATCGTGGTGCCGGCGGCGGTTTTGATCACGACGCTGCGAACCCCCAGCGTCAGGGCGTGTTCGTCGTCGTAAAAGACGCGAACAATTCCTTCCGGCGCCGCCCCGGACGGCTGGATGGCGCGCAGCACCTCGCTTTCGCTGAACACGATGCTGGTCAGCGCGCTGCTGCTTTTGGAGGGATAGCCGCAGTCCGTGACGGCGCTCTGCTGCACGCCGGGCGTGCAGGCCAGGACGCCGGGCGTGCCGCCGTCGCCCGCGGGCTGTCCGCCCGTCCCCGAGGCACCGCCGCTGCCGGTGGCGCTGGAGCCGCCACCACCACCACCGCCGCTGCCGGTGGCGCTGGAGCTGCCACCGCCATTCGCGGCGCCCGAGCCGCCGGCATCGTTCGCGGCGCTGCCGCCGCCGCCGCTGCTGGCGTCACTGTGAATGCTGGAGCCGCCGCAGCCCCACACGCCGATGGCGACCAATGAAACCAGGATGCCCAGGCCGCGCAGGAGCGTTATTGGAGTTGCGGCTGCGCTTTCTGTGTCCGAAGGCGAGAATCGACGCATCTTCTGAGTATCGGCCAAAAGCGATCGAACTTAACCCCGAATTTGTCAGCCCGAGTCTCCGGTGTTGTCGCGAGGTCGTTGCCGAGTGGTTGCTGGACCTGGGCCATGCGGCCGACGACAGTCGTTGCGCTCTTAATGAAGGAGATCGCGATGCGACTGTCCCAGCTGGCGAACGGACCATGGTGGATGGCGTTGGCCCTGGCCGAGCTACTGGGCGGCGCGGGGTTCGCGGCTTGCTCGGCCAGCGACGGCAATACCAGCAAGGCCGACGACACCGGTTCGGTGGCCGCTTCCGACGGCGATCCGGCGCCGTCGTGCGGGGATTCGTCGACGGTGATGATCGCCTGCAATGCCCCCGGCCCGCAGACCGACGAAGGGTTCTCGCGCTGATCAGGGCTGGCCGGCGTCGGGCGAATCGCCGCAGCCGATCTTGTTGCTGCTGATGCGGATGTCGTCGATCCAGATGTCGGTCAAGATCGGGCTTGCGTGGTACTGCAGCACGCCGATGGACATCAGGCTGAACGCCGGCGGTTTGCGGTCGCTGAAGTTGCTGACCTGCTCGGGCAGCTCTTTGTCGTTGACCCACACGCGGCGCATGGTGGTGGTGGCGTTCCCGCCTTGCATCAGCTCCAGGCAGATCCAGGTCTGCGGCACCAGGCGCGTCGACGAGTCGGGGCCGAACTCCGTGAAGGTCGGGCCGTGCGCGTGGACGTCGGGGCCGGCGCCGTAATACTCCGAATAACCCAGGTACTGCTTGTTGCCCGCTGTTGCCAGGCCCGCCTCGACGAACCCGAGATCGTTGTTTCCGGTCGCCAGCAGATAGGCCATGTGGAATCCGCCCATCATGTCGAAGGGCAGGTCGGGGCTGACGTAGATGAACGCCCGCGTATAGAACGTGTTGCTCTTGGCCGGGAAGGTGACGGCGTCGGTGATCTGCGCGGTGTTGCTTTGCCCGGCCACCAGCTTGACGTGCAGCGCATGGGTGCCGCCGTGAACGTGTTCGCCGTCGACGGTCAGGCTGGTGCCGGTGGTGGTCTTCATGCCCCAGACCTTGGGGTCGATGGCGCCGCTTTCAAAGTCCTCGCACAGCTCGTTGCCGCTGACGGTGCAGTTTCCTGAAACGGCGCCATCGTCGGCGCTGTCCGTCGCCGCGTCTGCCGCTGGCGCGCCGCCCGTGCCGGCGCCGCCCGTGCCGGCCCCTCCCGTGCCGCCAGCGCTGCCGCCCGTGCCGGCGGCGCTGCCCTGGTCGACCCCAGCGTCAACCGCCGCCGCGCCACCGGCGCCCCCGCTTCCCCCTTGGCCGACCGCTCCCGCGCCACACGCCCCCAACCCCGTCGCTGCCAAAATCAAAAAGCCAGACAGGACAGAATTTGCCTTCATCTGTTTGTTACAGACGCCGGTGGCCCGACCGGCAGGCACAAATTCCACGGTTGTCGTGGCCTTGCCTTGACTGCCAGCGGCAGACGGGCGCCGCGTTCGTTGGGCACGGTTGCAGGGCGGCCTTCGCGTCGTCACGGCAAGGTCACCAGACGTTAACTCGATCGCCGCCGCCGGGCCGTTATGGTGCGGCCCTCTCGAAAGGCGGCGACTGATGACGACCACCGGTATTGCCCTGGAACAGAACCGTCCGTCCGGTTCGCGACTGGACGAGAAGATGAAAGCCGGGCCCGGGCGCCTCTGGGTGATCGTCTTCCTGATCGCCCTGGTCATCGGCCTTGGATACGTGGGCCTCCCCGTGCCGCTCCGCGATTAACCGATCAAAGTCCCGGAACCAGCGCCGGAATGGCTGTCATTCGGGCCATTCGCGCGAGCTTGGACCTCCCCATGTGAACCTCCCAGGCAAGCCAGGATACGCGCAGCGAGGGCGGTTGGGTCGAGGCGACACCATCAACGACGGCAAGTGTTCTCGAAGCGTACCGCGCCACCCACGCGGGCGCCGGTGTCCGAGAGGGGAACCAGGGCCGACATCCTCGGGCATCGGTAGCATGGGATCAGCGCGAAGCGGCCGTTGGAAGGCCGAACTCGGCAGGGCCGCCCTATGGTTTCAAGGGGACGGGAGCCGGGTGGGAAGAAGAGGTGCTCCGTCGGTGGGGACCGTCAGGCCGCCCAGCAGGCGCGCCCGCTCCTTGCTGTGATCCTTCGCCACCAGCACGTAGACCGACGGAACCACGAAGAGGGTGAAGATGGTTCCGATGGCCATCCCGCCGACGAGAACGATCCCGATCGAGTTACGCGCCGCCGCTCCGGGGCCGGTCACCAGGGTCAGCGGGAAGTGCCCGGCCACGGTGGCGATGGTGGTCATGAGGATGGGACGCAACCGCGTCTCGGCCGCCGCCTGCACGGCGGCGACTTTCGACAGGCCGCGGGCTTGCTCGAGGTTGGCGAACTGGACCACCAGGATGCCGTTCTTGGCGATGAGGCCGACCAGCGTGACCAGGCCGACCTGCGAATAGATGTTGAGCGTCGTCGTCCAGCCCTCGGTGAGCGCGAACCTCATCCCGGGTGGGCCGGAGAACTTCAGGAAGGTGAACAGCAAGGCGCCGAACATCGCCAGAGGAACCGAACCGGCGAGGACGACGATCGGATCTCGGAACGAGTTGAACTGGGCGGCCAGCACCAGGAAGATGAGCAGGATTGCCAGGGCCATGGCAGGCAGAAACTTGCCGCCTTCTTGTCGAAGCTGGCGGGATTCACCGGTGTAGTCGACGCGGCCGCCCGGCGGCATGATCTTTTCCGCGGCGGCTTCGAGGACGTGCAGGCCCTCGTTCAATCCTCGCGGGGCCACGCCGGAGATCTTCACGGCGTTGAGCTGCTGGAACCGGTTGAGGGTCCGGGGCTCGACGCCCGTGCGGAAAGTGGCGATCGACGAAAGTGGGATCACCGAACCATTGGGACCGGTGACGTTGATGGCCGCCAGGCTGTCGGGGTTGAGGCGAGCGGCGCGCTCGACCTGGGCGATCACTTTATAGCTGCGCCCCGCCATGCTGAAGCGGTTGATGTAGTTGCCGCCCAGCATGGTGGCGAGATCGCTGCCCACCTGCTGCATGCTGAGGCCCATGGCGTTGATCTTGTCTCGATCGAGCACCACCTCCGCTTCGGCCTGATCGATCTTGACGTCAGTCACCGGTGGGAACGCGAACTGGTTGCTCTTGATCGCCTCTGCGACCAGCTGGTCGGCGACCCGCACCAGCTCTTCGTGCGTGCCCGTCGAGGCGATGACGAACTCGACGGGGAAGATTCCGGAGCTGGGCAAGGCCGGCGGCAAGAACACCGGCGCCAGAACGTCGGTGATGCCCATCAGCTTGCCGAACAGCTCCTGCTGGATGTGAAAGATGTCGCGTTTCCGCTCGGTCCAGGGCTTGACGATCATGCCGCCGAAGCCACCGCTCGGGAACGTGATCTGAAAGCTGTGGCTGAACTCCGGCGTCGACTGGAACGCCTTGAAGACTTGTTCGGTGAAGGGCGTCAGCTGCTCCATCGTGGCGTTCGGCGGCACGTCGACCTTGCCGAAGACGACGCCCTGGTCCTCGGTGGGTGCCAGCTCCTTCGCCGAGAACGAGTACAGCGGGAAGACCAGCAAGGTGAGCACAATCCACACGGCGTAGACGGCGGGCCGATTGGCCAGGGTCGTCGCCAGCATGCGTGAGTAGCGGGACTTCACCCGCTCGAACGTGTGCTCGACCGCCTCCGCGAAGCCGCCGTGCCGCTGCGGACGGGCCAGGACCGAGGCCATCATCGGTGACAGGGTCAGCGCCACGATCCCCGAGATGAGGACGGCGCCAGCCAGGGTGAAGACGAACTCGCGGAAGAGGGCGCCCGTGAGGCCGCCCTGAAAGCCGATCGGCGTGTACACAGCGGCCAGGGTGATGGTCATGGCGATGATGGGCCCGACCAGCTCGCGCGCACCGAGGAGCGCGGCGTCGATGGCGGACTTTCCTTCGCGGATGTGACGGTCGACGTTCTCGACGACGACGATGGCGTCATCGACCACCAGGCCCACCGAGAGCACGATGGCCAGCAGCGTGAGCAGGTTCAACGAGAACCCGAAGACCTGCATCAGGAAGATCGCGCCGATGAGCGAAACGGGGATGGCCACCACCGGCACCACCACCTCGCGCAGCGATCCGAGGAAAAGGAAGATGACGATGATGACGATGAGGATGGTTTCGAACAGGGTCTTGCGCACCTCGTGGATCGCGTTGTCGATGTACTTGGTCGCGTCGAAGGCGATCATCGCGGTCAAGCCGGTGGGCAGCTCTCGTTTGATCTTGTCGAGCTCCGTGCGGACGCGGGCGATCACGTCCAGCGCGTTGGCGTTGGGGAGCACCCACACACCCATGAAGACCGCGCGTTGCCCGGACATGCGCACGTCCTGATCGTAGTTCTCGGCGCCCAGCACCACCTCGGCGACGTCGCTGAGCCGGACCAGCGTGCCGCCTTCCTGGCGGATCACCAGCCGTTTGAAGTCCTCGATCGACTGGACGTCGGTGGTCGCCGAGAGGTTGAGCTGGACGTACGTGCCCTTGGTCTGTCCCACCGCCGAGAGGTAATTGTTGGAGGCGAGCGCTTGCCTGATTTGTGCCGGGCTGACATTCAGCGCTGCCATCCGGTCGGGCTTGAGCCACGCCCGCAGGGCGAAGGTCCGGCCGCCGAGGATGTCGGCCCGCTGCACGCCTTCCACCGCCGACAGCCGCGGCTGCACGACCCGCAGCAGATAGTCGGTGACCTGGTTCTCGGCAAGAATCTTCGAATCGAAGCTGAGGTACATCGAGGCGAAGGCGGCGTCCGAAGGCTCGAGGGAGATCGCCGGGACCTCCGCCTCGGGCGGCAGATCGCCGCGAACCTGGTTCACGCGCGCGCTGATGTCCGCCAGCGCCCCCGCCGTATTCACGTTGAGCTCGAGACGAACAAAGATGGTCGACAGTCCCTGGTCGCTCTGCGACTCGATGTAGTCGATGCCGTCAGCCGCCGCGACGGAGCGCTCGATGGGGGTGGTGATGAACCCGCGCACCAGATCGGCGCTGGCGCCCACGTAGGGCGTCCGGATGGTGATGGTGGCGCTGTCCAGCCGTGGGTATTGGCGAACGTTGAGGGTACGAATGGCCTGAAGACCGGCGATCACCACGATCAGGTTGACCACGACGGCCAGGACCGGCCGGCGAACGAAGATGTCGGTGAGGCCCACGGTCAGTGATTCTCCGGCCGCGGCGTTTCGGAGGGCGACAGCTTGAGCTGGTTGTTGACCACGATGGGGGCGCCGTTGCGCAGCTTGAAGACGCCCTGGGTGACCACCTCCTGCCCGGCCGTGACTCCATCCATGATGGCGACGAAGTCGCCGCGGGCCTGCCCCGCGCGGACGAATTGCTGGCGGGCCATCTTGGCTGGCTTGCCATCGCGGCCGTTCACCGGGGCACCCTTGGCGTCCTTGCGAGGTTCCACCACGTAGACCGAATCTCCGAAGGGAGCACGGGCGATCGCCGTGGCCGGGACCGAGACCACTTTCGTCTGCTCCGGAAGCACCACCGAAACGTTGACGAACATTCCGGGCCGAAGCTGAGCCTTTTTATCGTTGACGCTGGCGCGCATTCTGACGGCGCGGGTGGTGGGATCGGCGTTCGGTTCTGCCGCGGAGATCTTGCCCTCCAGCGTTTGCGGCGGCTGCGTACCGGGCAGCACGACGCGGGTCACCGCCCCAACGGGAATGTGCGCCAGCTCCTGCTGGGGAATGGTGAAGTCGACGACCACCGCCTCCGTCGACTCGAGCACCGTGATCGGCGTGCCGGGATTCAGGTACTGGCCAAGGTTGACCAGGCGGATGCCGAGCTTGCCCGCGAAGGGGGCGCGCACGATCTTCCGTTCGATCTGGGCTTCGAGCGCCGCCACATCGGCGGTGGTCGTCTTGAGCTGCGCCTCGTCAGCATCGAGTTGCGCCTTGGTGAAGGCCCCCTTCTCGGCGAGCAGCCGGGTGCGTCCGGCTGTGGTGGCGGCCAGCCGCAGGTGCGCCTTGAGCGACGCCAGCTGGGCGCGCTCGACGGCGGCATCGAGCTCGACCAGCACCTGGCCGGCGCGCACCTGCGCTCCGGAGTCGAAGCGGATGGCGTGGACGACGCCGGGACTGTCATTGCTGATGGTCACGCCGCGAGCGGCAGTGACGCTGCCGACAGCCTCGAACACGGACGGCCAGTCAGCGGCGGTGGCGACCTCCGTTCCCACCGCCACCGGGGGAGGCCCCGCCGCTTTCGCCGCCTTGCCCGCGCCAATCAGGGCGGAAATCTGCGCGAACTTGAGACCCGCGAGCACCCCGATGACGACCAGGCAAATACCGCCGGCGATGGCGACTCGCTTGACGTTCGAGATCCGCTTCCCGACCGGGCCGTGGGAGTCCTCCGAGACCGATGCATCCGGGTGAGTCACGTCGGGCAATCCTCGCATGGGAGAATCTCTGTCACGGATCACTGCCCGCGCCAAGTCGGGAAAGCCCTGGCACCCGAGGGTCAGGGATCGGGTCGAGCGGTTCAGCGCGCTAGAGGATCAGGCCAGCCGAAACTGCTGCGCTTCGTGCGTGACAATGACCGCAGGGCCGTCGCCAACTGAGACGGCGGCCAACTGTCGCCAGCGCGGACAGCGGGCCTTGGCCAGTTGATACCTGACTGCTATCTGGTCTCGGCCAATTAGCATGATGGTGCAAACTGGCCAGATGCCGCCCGGGGGCCGACCGATACCTCAGTGCGACCATACGAGCTGACGCGATCGCGTCCGGGAAAATGGCGTTTATCAGTGGTCCCCGGCAGGTGGGGAAGACCACGTTGGCCAAAGCGCTGCTGAACTCGCCGGGGCGTTTGACGAGACTACGCGTTGCCTTCGCGTGGCTGATGCCGCTGCTTGTCGGCTTGTTTTAGCTGATCGATCAGCTCGTCCAGCACCGGGCGGGCGGGGGCGGCCAGCATGATCACGCCGGCGATGCGCCCGGCCCGGGTGGCGATCTCTGGCGCCAGCATCGCGCCCAGGCTGTGTCCGGCGACGAACACGCGCGCCGGATCCACGCGCGGCTGCCAGCGCACCAGCGCGATCGCCGCCAGCGCGTCCTGGATGCACTCGTCTTCGACGGTGGCGCGCGGATTGGCGATCAGCAAATCGGGGCGGGCGAACGTGCGCTTGTCATAACGAATGGTCACGATTCCGTGCCGGGCCAGGCCAGCGGCCAGATCGCGAAAAGGGCGCGCGGCGCCCACCGTCTCGTCACGGTCGACGACGCCGCTACCCGGGACCAAAACCACCGCGGGCAGCGCAGCGCCGCCGATCGCTTGTGGCCACGTGATGGTGGCGCCCAGGTTGGGTCCGATGGTCACGTCGTGGGTGCTGATGGCGGCTTCTGCGCCGGGTGACTGCGCCGGCGCCGGCGGCTGAAAGACGGTGTCGGCCGCGAAGAACAGCCCGGTGACCTGCTGCGTCTGCGGCACGAAAATGATGCGCGCGATCAGCGAGCCAAAAGCGAACGTCAGCCGGTAAAAACGCCCTTCGTACGGCGGCAGACTCTTGGTCTCCACCGCTGTCCATGACGGCAGCGGCCCGTGCGCCTGGCCCAGCTTCTGGCGAACCGAGGTCAACCGCGCGGCGGGCATCTTGCTGGCCATGATCGGTTCGAACTGACTGCACGCCGCCTGATCGTCGCCGCGGCGAAAGGCGGTCAGAAATCTTTCCGCCGCGACCGCCAGAAGGTCGGTGGGCACGGGGGCGGCCGGCGCGGCTGGTTGGCCGCTTGCTGCAACTGGGATGGTGGCGAGCGGCGGGATGGCGGTAACCGGTGCGGGCGCGGCCCGGGTGGCGCAACCGCTGTTGAGCAAGGCGACCGCGCTGACGGCTAGACGCGTATGCAGCCAGCAGTGCGGGGTGGAGATGAAGTTCATTGGGTTTAAAGACCCTTTCTGTGGCTTTTGATCCCGGTTTTTATCGAGAAAGCGCCTGACGCGGCGGGCGCCGGTGCCGGCAATGCCTATTTTTTGTGGGTGATCCGAAACTCCCCTCGTTTACCCGCGTACTGGCAGGGCGTAAAGTGTCGCCCGAATATGGCCGGTTGCCTTCGTCCGCAACATCGACAGGCGATGCCTTCGTCTGCGCTGCTCGTGATCGTCGCCGTGGCGCTGACCGCGGGGTCGTGCGCGGGAATCAACGGCGGGGCCGGTACCGGCGGTGGCGGCGCGGGCGGCAACCTTCCCATCTTGCAAAACGACGGCGGCGGCTCTGACTTGGCGCCGATCGATGCTCACGCGGAGACAGGCGAAGGCGTGGACATGGCCATCGATGTTCAGGGCGGCTGTCGGAACCTGGCCTGTCAGCAGACGTCGTGCAAGGTTGGCGGCTGCCAGCAGCAGCCGTGCGCGAACGGCGCCAAGACCACGGTCTCGGGCACGGTGTACGATCCTGCCGGCGACGTTCCGCTTTACGGCATCGCGGTGTTCGTTCCCAACGCGCCGCTGTCGCCGCTGCCGCAGGGCGTGGCCTGCACACACTGTCAGGCCACCATTGAAAACGCGTTGAGCGTCGCGTTGACCGACGTCAAAGGAAACTTTGTCCTGGACGACGTGCCGGTCGGCGAGAACATTCCCATGGTCATGGAGGTCGGCAAGTGGCGGCGCGCGGTCACCATCGACGTGGTGGCGGCGTGCACGAACACGCCCCTGAACGATCCGAATTTCACCCGGTTGCCGCGCAATCAGTCGGAAGGCGACCTGCCCAAGATCGCGCTGACCACCGGCGGCCACGACGCCCTGGAATGTTTACTGCGTAAGGTGGGCATCGACGACAGCGAGTTTTCGCCCACCGACGGCAAAGGCCACGTCAATCTGTTCGCCGGTGAGGGCGGCACCGATCGCTACGCGCCGAGCTTGAACGGGGGCGCGATGTTCACGCCGGTCCAGCCCTGGTGGGACAGCGTCGACAACCTCAAGCCCTACGACATGATCTTGTATTCCTGCGAGGGCAACCCGAAGGCCACCAACAAGAGCGCAGCGGCGGTGAAGGCCTTTCAGGCTTACGCGGAAGCGGGCGGGCGCAGCTTTGCGTCGCACTGGCACAACTACTGGTTCGAACAGGCGGCGCCGCCGCTGTCGACGGTGGCGACGTTCGACAATCAAACTTCGCCGCTAAGTGAATACCCGTCCATGGTCGACGTTTCTTTTCCCAAAGGCGCCGCGATGGCCGATTGGTTGAACAACGTGGGCGCCACGCCGACGCGCGGCCAGCTGACCATCGAGGGGGCGCGCAACACCGTCACGGCGCTGGACAGCGGCCTGGCGCAAAAGTGGCTTTATGGCGATTCTCCCAGCACGGTGCAGTATTTCAGCGCCAACACCCCGATCGGCTCGGTCGAGGACCAGCAGTGCGGGCGCGTGGTCTACAGCGACATTCACGTGTCGTCGGGGGCCAAGCCCGGGTTCCCGCGCGATCGTTCGTTGAACGGTCCCGGCGATCCGGATCTGGGGTTTCCTTTTCCCACCGGCTGCGTGACGCAAGGGATGACGCCGCAAGAGCTGGCCCTGGTCTTCATGCTGTTCGACATGCAGTCGTGCATCTTGGGAGGCGTGCCGGTCATTCCATGATGGGCGCGGTCAACAAGATCGGTTGCCGCCTGGCGGGCGCGCTGTGGGTGCTGAGCCTGCTGGCGCCGATCGCTTGCCGCGGCGCCGAGCCCTTCACGCTGGGCGATGACGGCGGCTTTGGATTCAGCGGCAGCGGCGGTTTCGGAACGTTGCCCGTGACCACCGGCAGCGGGGGCGGCGCTGGCGCGGGGGGCGCGTCGGGCACGGGCGGCGCTGGCAGCGGAGGGGCCAGCATGGACGCCCAACCAGAGGCCCCGCGCGTGCATGACGCCGGCAGCGGACCGGCACGCGACGCCAACCCGCCGCCCGTCGTCATGCCCGATGGGCCGCTGACGGCGATCAATTGCTATCTGTATGCGGCCTACAAACCGGGCACGGCGTACACCGACGGCGCGCGCGTCTTCCAGCTCCGCGATCTGCGCGTGTTCGAGTGCAAGCCGTGGCCGTATTCGGGGTGGTGTTCGCAGGACGCATACGAACCAGACGGGCCGACCGGCTACTGGCCCGATGCGTGGACGCCCATCGGGTACTGCGAGTAGCGGCAGCTCTTCGCCAGATCGCCGCGATCGAGGAACTGCGCCAGCAGCGCGCGCCACGGTCCCCAGTTGTGGCCGCCGTCGGTGTGGAAGACGTGATCGGGCGGCAGCACGGCGGCCAGTAGCTGGTCGGCGCGGGCCAGCTTGTCGGTGTTGCCGAAGCCGATGTTCAGGATGGGCGCCGGTTCCTGACCGCGGGTGGCGGCTTGCAGCCAGCGCAAAAGTTCGCGCTGGTAGTTGTGGCTGTTCATCTGGTCGACGCGCGGGGGGCCCTTCCATCGATCCAGGCCGCCCGCTTGCCGAACCTCGTCGATCAAGCCGCGGTCGCCCAAAAATGGCGCCAGGGCCAGCACGCCGGTGACGTCGCCCAGACGCTGGCGTGCATAGAACAACGTTCCGAATCCGCCCATCGACGGGCCGATCAACCAGGTCTGCTGATAGCCGCGCGCCCGGCGCGGAGCGATCACATCGGTCGCCAGCCGATCGGCGAACACGCCGTGCGAGTAGTAGCCAATGGTGGCGTTCGCGGCCACGACGTCGACGGCCAGGCTGCGCCGCCGAATCTCTTCGACCATTCCATGCTGGGCAAACGCCTCGGCCTCGTCACCCATGCCCGGCAGGAACACCACCAGGCACTTCGCCTGGCCTTGCGGCGATGGATAGTCGATGGCGCGCATCGGCACCGGGGCGCGCCAGAACAGGCCGCAGCCGGCCAGCGTCGGCAGCAGCCACAGCAGTCCCAGCGCCACCGATGGGCGGTCCAGCCTGAGCATACTTATCATCCGACAGTGCCGCGAAGGCGAAAAGGCCGCAAGCTGAACCGAATCAGTGACGGTAAGTCACTTACCTAAATGAAGCGGACATTTTCACATAGCCGTAGGGCGTTGCTCCCGGCGGGCGCCTTGATTTTGCTGGCCGGCCTCACCGCCGGATGCAGCAACAGCGAGACCGGCGCGGGCGGTGGGAGCGGCGGCAGCAGCGGCGCCACCGGTGGCAGCGGCGCCACTGCGGGAAGCGGTGGCGTGACGGGCGCGGGCACGGGCGGCAACACCGGCTCGGGTGGGAGCACCGGCAGCGGCGGCGTGATCAGTCCGCCCGCTGACGCGGGGACCGGCGGCGTCGACGCGCCGGTGGCCGTGGACGCTGCCGACGGTGGCGGCGCGGGCTGCAGCGGCCTTTTCTGCGAGGACTTCGAGAGCGGGATGATTGATCCGCAGAAATGGACCATGCCCAAGATCGGCACCGCCACCATGACGGTGCAGCAGACGACCGTCGCGCACGGAAAATACGCGGTGCAGTTCCACGGCAACGCCGCGCCGCCAGCGATCGACTATGCGTACATCATCGCCAGCAATGCGCCGGCCGCTCTGGCGAAGCACAACTTCGGCCGCGCCTACTTTTACATCAGCGCGGTCAATCCGATGAGCCCCGACATGGGTCTCCTCTACGGCGGGACGGCCGGATTTCCCAAGCCCACGTACATGTCGATCGCCTATCACACGCCCGGCTGGCAATTGGGATTCATCAAGCTCTCTGGCTCGCCGGGGGGCGAGCGACAGGCGTATCCGCCGGGCAAGATGCCGGTCGGCAAATGGCTGTGCCTCGAGTGGGAGTTCAATGACGATCCCGACCAGATCAACGTCTGGGGCGACGGCACGATGATCGGCTCGCTGAGCAACGCCAACGTTGCCTATCCGCCTGGACAGGCGCCCGGTTCGCCCCTCTTCAACGGCATGAGCTCGAACCTCATCGGCGCGTTCACCGACTTCGGCTTCGGCTTTTACGATTGGCACCAGCAGGGCCGGCCGGCGTTCGACGTCTATTATGACGACATCGTCCTCGATACGAAGCGCGTCGGTTGCTTGACGCCGCCCTGATCTGACGGCGGCGACCGCTCAGCGCCCGCCGATACGTCTTGGCTTGCGGTCGTCCTGGACCCACAATGGCCGGCATGGAACTGCGCGAGCTGAATCAGGACGAACGACTGGGCTTGGTGGCGCTGATCGAAGCGGTCGTGCGCGCCGACCACCAGGTGTCGGAAGAAGAAGAGGGCGTGCTGGCTGACGTCATCGAAGCGCTGGGCCCCGAGGCCTACGACGCCGCGGTGGAGAAAGTCGACGAAGAGCTGGACGGCGACGAGGCGCTGAAGAGGTTCTTGCAGCGAATCACCCGCCCGGAGGCGCGCGAGCTGATCTACGGGACAGTGCTGGAGCTGGCGATGTCCGACGTGATCTCTGGAAACGAATCGACGCTGCTGGGCTGGCTGGCCGACACCTGGCAGATCAAGACCGAGTTCGAGACGCAGCCCGATCTTTGACGCCGCATTCAGCGCTGCGGATCGACACGCGGGACTTGACCGCGTAGGACCGAGCTGCCTTCCCAAAGCTGCCGCTGATCGATGGGCGCACCGCCCACCGGCTGGCCGGGCGCGGCCGGCAGATCCAGGCGCTGGCTTTGCGCGAAGAAGCGCACCGGGTTGCTCCAGCAGATGGTCTCGATGGCGCTGTCGGGGATACCCGCTTCACGGAAGGCCGCCACCGTCTTTGGCACCTTCAGCGGATCGCTCACGCCCCAGTCGGCGGCGCTGTTCACCAGGATGCGTTCGCTGCCGTACTTCTGCACCAGCGAGACCATGCGCGCCTCGTCCATCTTGGTGTACGGGTAGATCGAATGCCCGGCCCAGCAGCCGGCGTCCAGGGTCACGGGCAAGGTCTCTTCGCTGTTGTGATCAACCAAGGCCAGCCCGGGCGGAAAATTGGTCTCGCGCAGCAGGGCCAGGGTGCGTTCGGTGCCGCGCTTCTTGTCGCGGTGAGGGGTGTGGATCAACACCGGCAGCTGATGCTTGAGGGCCAGCTCCAGCTGCGCGGCGAAACAGCGATCCTCGGCTGGCGTCTGATCGTCGTAGCCGATCTCGCCCACCGCCACCACGCCGTCTTTCTGCAGGTAACGATCAAGGAGGGTGATCACTCCGTCGGCCACCTTGGCGTTGTTCGCCTCTTTGGGGTTCAAGGCCAGCGTGCAGAAATGGCGGATGCCAAACTGCTGGGCCCGAAACCGCTCCCAGCCGATGAGCGACAGGAAGTAATCCTCGAACGTGCCCACGTGCGTGCGCGGTTGCCCGACCCAGAACGCCGGTTCGACCACGGCAGCGATGCCGGCGGCGGCCATGGCTTGATAGTCATCGGTGGTTCGCGACGTCATGTGGATGTGCGGATCAAACAGGCGCATGCGTGTCTCCTTCTAGAATCAGGCTGGTGTCCTCGGGGACGGGCCGTCCGCCGGCGCGGCGTTCGCTGACGTAACCGGCGACCATGCGCTTCAGCTCGGGGCTGATGCGCTCAGAAAGGCCGTCCAATCGCCGCAGCGAAACGGTGCAGAACAGGCATTTGAGTACCAGTTGATTGAACGCTGGATCGGGGAAAAAACGCGCCGGGTAGGGGTTCTCGCAGGCGATGGATTCAATCACCGTCAGGGCGTTGGTGCGCACCGCCTCGACGGCGATGATGGCGAAACGCTGCGGGTCCGGCAGGTGCGGCAGCGCGCGCAACACGGCCTGCTGTTCGCGTAGCTCGCCGGTGGTGTAGATGTCGTCGACCAGGCCGGTGTGCGTGCCAGGCGGCTGGCCGGCCAGCACCGCCCGCAACAGCAGCGTCCGGCCGTACTCGTCGGCGCAAAAGCCGGCCGGCGAAAACGGCAGCGTCTGTTCTTCCTCGAGGCTGGCAGCCAGGTGCGCCGTTCCCAGGCGGCGCCCGGCGGCGGCCCACGCGCGTTCGAAAGAGGTGATGGTCGGGCGTTCTTTGTCGATGTCGGTCAACGCTTCGCGCAGCCAGGCGGCGGCGGGTTCTCCCGCGGCGGCGCCCAGAAAGATCGCGGCGGCGTTCAACGACATCGACTGCATGCTACCTCGACTGCCCGGCGGGTGCCGGCGCGGGTTTTGGACCGTCAACGAATGGTGTCGCGGACGAACTGGATCAACGTGGCATCGCCGGCGGTGGCGCTGGCCCCGGCCGGCAGAGGCCTCAAATACCAGGTCACCGTCCACGCCACTGATGCCCCCGGCGCGATGTCGCCATACGCGCCCTGGTCTTCCATCTCGATATAGGTGTGTAACAAGTTCGTATAAAGTTCGGTGTCGCCTTCGTTGAGCGCGGTCTGCGCCGGGGAAACGTCACCGTATTTTTTGATGAAGACCCAACCCTCCGCGGCGTGTGCCATCCAACCTTCCGCGCCGTCGGCAATCAGCTTGCTGTCGGCGGTGATCTGGGCGGCGTCGTAAGTGAACCAGGTGATCCCGTTCTGCGCGGTGGTCGGCAGGGTGGAGCCTTTGGTCAGCATCATCTTTGTGCCGGTGGGAAAAAACGTCACGCCGCCGGGGAACACGCGCGTCACTTCCCACGGCGCCATGTGCACCACGGCCTGCATGGTGTTGGTGATCTTGTAGGTGATTTGAACGGCGCCGCGCGCGCCGTCGGTGGTGAAGGTCTTGCTGATGCTGACCCCCAGCAAGGGGCTGGGCGGTCCGTTCATGGACACCGACGTCGCCGTAGAGGTGACCGTGAAGGGCGCGCTGTCGATCTGGATGGGCGGCGGCTGCATCCACTGGCTCTCCGGGCTGGTCCAGAAAGTCGAGCCCCAGTACAGCATGTTCACCGTCGGCCCGGTCAGGATGTTCTTGCCGCCGAGCGCGAAGGTGGTGATGCGCCCGCCCGTCATCGGATCGACCTCGAAGGTCAGATCGCCGAGATCGAACGCCCAGTGGCCGTTGCGCATCACCGGCATCGCCGGCGCCGTTGGGCCGCCGTCGGTGTTCGTTTGGTCGCCAGCGCTGTCGCGGCCCGGCGAGGCATCGCCAGCGTCGGTCGTTGTTGCGCCGCCGCTGCCGGGCATGATGCCGCCGCTGCCGCCGCTCTGGTTGCCGCCGCTGTCGCCACTCTGGTTGCCGCCGGTACCGTTGTTGCCGCCGCTGCTGTTGTTGCCGCCGCTGCCGCTTGCCGCTCCGTCTTTCGGCGTCGCCCCGCCGGACCCGCCCGAGCAGGCCGCAAACCCCGCCAGGGCGGCAAACGCCAGCAGGAAAAGTTCTTTGAAGGGGCGGCTCATCATGCAGAATTCCCGGATGATTCTATTTCAACTGCAATTTGAAGTGGCCCCCGAAAGACAGAACGAGTTCGAAGCGGCATTTGCCCGAATCTTCTTGCCCGCGCTCAGCAAACAAAAGGGCTTTATAAGCGCGCGCTTTTCCCGTCTGTATTCCGCCGCTGCGATGGCCGAGATCGAAGCGCCGCCCACGGAGTTCAATTATCAAGTGAACTTCGTTTTCCAATCCGAGGCGCTGCGGCGGGTGTGGGCGGCCAGCCCGGACCACGATGTGGCGTGGCCAGCCTTCAGCGGCATCGCCAAGAAAGCCATCTGGCGCGGCTACGACATTCTCGCCGCCACCGAGTGAAGC